>JASGCT010000069.1 GCA_030053915.1 Alphaproteobacteria bacterium | reverse complement strand
GCTATACTTTAACGAGTATTGATGAAAATATCGATTTTGAATTATATACCAGTCTTATAGAACTACATGTTTTAAATATTACTTATAATAATTATTCTCAAAGCGCTGATACTATGCATAACTTTGTAACTTATGGCGAAGACTTCTATGCCGAACCTAATATCCCAACGGGTTATAAAATTGATAGTGTACTTGTTAATAATAAAAGACAATTAACTGGTATTGGTTTAGGTAGTAATTATAATTTTGATAGTGTAAGAGGTGATAGTGTTATTGTGTATTATGTTAGTAGAAAATTAATTACAATTACAACTGAAATTATTAATTTAACTGATACACTCGACATTGCTTATGGTGATTCATTTAGGTTTACTTATTCTATACCGCAATATTATAAAATAGATAGCATCGTTATAAATAGTCAAAAACTAAATCCAACACCCGTTGATAGTACCACAGGTTATACTATTAAAAATATTATAGATAATATTGATTTTAAATTGTATGTAAGTAAAATTTCTCTTATAGTAACCACATCAACTATAGATAGAAATGATACATTTAGTGTAGCGTTTGGAGATAAGTTGGTTATTAACACGATTAAAATGGGTTATAAACTTGATAGTATTTACTTAAATACCCTTAAAGTTCCCAATGGACAAGACTCATTGAGAACCTTTACACTTGTGAATATTATGACTAATTACAACGTAAAATTATATTATTCTTATATATTTTCTAATAAAAATTATGATATTGTAAATACAAGTAATGTTTGTATCAATACTTCAAATGGTGCTGTTAATGTTAGTGTTTTAGATACCAATTTAGTTTATACAGCAATTTTAACCGGAATTAGTGTAACATTTAAAGATACAAATATTATTAACAAAACCAAGAGTACACAATATACTAATTTACAGTCTGGTACGTATCGTTTAGTACTATCAGTTACCGACCCAACAAATGTTATTCATAAAGATAGTTTTGTTATTACCATAGGTCAACCTCAACCATTAACTGCTTATTCTGAAATTAATAACTTAAATAAACATGTGTTACTCAATTTAAATGGTGCTGAAACATATTATATTAAATTGAATGGTGTTGTTATGAGTACTCAAAATACCTCATTGAATTTGCCATTAGAAAAAGGTGTTAATGTACTTAGCATTTCAAGTAACCTAACCTGCCAAGACGAGATTAAACAAACCATTCTAATTTCAGAAGATATGATGGTTTATCCTAATCCAGCTAATCAATATATTAATTTATATATTGCTGGAAGCGACGAGGTAACTGACATACAAATTATTGATGAAGCTGGTAAAGTATTTAAAAATTCTACGGAAAATATCCCTTCTAATAGAATTTTAAATTTCGATATTAGCCAGTATCACCAAGGTATTTATTTAATTACTATTAAAGGAAAATCAGCTTTTGGACAATTAAAATTTGTTAAAACCAAATAAATTTGTGTAATTAGTATTTCTTTACACATTGTAAAAAACCATTTTAACCTAATACGTTAAAATGGTTTTTTATTTTACGTGTTTTTTTTAAAATATTTAGTAATTTTGTAAAAATAAATAATATGAGTATCTATAAAAAAGAAGCGACATTATTTGACGATGAAGATTTAACTAAAAATCCAAATTTCATAAACGCGATTAATAGTAATGATGTTAGCGAAATAAACACAACTATCATTAAAATTGAAACCGATCGCCAATTATCTAAAGAAGAATTACAATTTAATAAATTAAGTCAAAAACTCTATAATTTACAAACCACATACCAGAAAACACTTGATAATGAAATTATTTTGAGAAATCATTATAGCGAACAAATGAATGAAACATTACAGAAAATTTTGATTGAGCATGCCAAATTAGTAAAATTCGTTTATAATAGATACCAGGAATTAAAACCAATTAAATTTTCAAAGAAAGATGCTGAATGGATTGATGAAACCATATTAAGATATTTATCTTATACAGACTCTATTGTTAAAAATGATTCAGAATTATCAGAAATTTATAATTATTTCAATGATAAATATCACTCAAATGAAAAAATTGACAATGATGATGATAACGACGACGATGTTTTTATGAATGAATTTGCAAAAGATTTTTTTGAGACATTAAATATGCAGGCTTTTGGTGAAACATTAAGTGATGCAGATAAAAAGTATATTGATGATTATGGTCCGGAAAAATTTCTAAAATACAAATATCAAAATATTGAAAATGATATGAAATTTAATGGCAAAAAAAAGACCAAAAAGCAGTTACAAAAAGAAGCCGAATTAAAAGAAAAAGAAGAACTTAAAAATAAAAGTATAAAATCAATTTATATCAATTTAGCTAAATTATTACACCCAGATTTAGAAGTTGATGAAGAAAAAAAACTAGAAAAACAAGAATTGATGAAAAAAGTTACTATAGCATATAACAATAATGATATTTTTACCTTATTAAAATTAGAAATCGAATGGATTAAAAAAGAAGAAAAAGTACTAAGTAATGTTCCTAATAATATTATAAAATTGTATAACGAAATTTTGAAAGAACAAATAAATGATATTGATAGTAATATTATGACAATTATTAATAATTTATATCAAAGTAAAATAATTCCAAGAGACATGAGATCTATCGTCAATTTAAAATATGCATTTCAATTTGTTTTGTTCAAAAAAATCCAAAATTTAGATAATCTAAAATTAGTTCAAAACTTTATAGAAACTCAAAAAAGTGTAAAAAATACATTCGCAAATTTTAAAGAAATGATGTTTGCATTACAAAATGATAATTATAAATTGTTTATATAATATGCGTACATGTAACATTAATTAATAAAATATTTTTGAACGAACCTTCTATAAATTTTTTAAAAAAATTAAACTATAATTTATTTTTTTTATTGTGTTTTATATTTAATTCGTGTAATAAAAATTCTATTGAAAACGAATATACAATTAAAGGTACAATTATAGATAATTTTGGTAATCCACTTCGTGATTTTAAAATATATTATAATACAACACAGTATGTGTTTTCAGACAATTTTGGTAATTGGGAAATAGTAGGTTTAAAAAAAGAAACTATTATTAAACCTCAAGACAGTATTTATTTGTGTTACCCAAGGTCCATTCAAGTGTTTCATTCTCAAACAAATATTAAATTTGAAGCATCTAAAATAATAAACAGATTAGAAGCACAAATTTTCAATTGGTTTTACCAACAACAACTATCAAATGGCTTGCTAGAAAGCGCCGAAAATAGTAATGTTGTTTCGTTATACGACAACGCTTTAGCTGCCTTAGTGTTTATGCTGAAAAATGATTATACAAGTGCCGAAAAAATATTTAATTATTTTAATTCTAATTTAAAGACTGAACTACAAAGTGGTGTGGGCGGCTTTTCGCAATTTAGAGATCGAAATGGCAAACCAAATTATCACCGTTGGATGGGTGATAATGCTTGGTTACTGATTGCCTTAAATAACTATCGTTATCGAACTGGTAATAATCAGTATGATAGTTTGGCATTAGGTCTTAAAAATTGGTTAGTAACATTACAAGATCAAGACGGCGGTTTATTTGCAGGTTATAATGCTAGTAGTGAATTGATTATAAATAAAATAACCGAAGGTAACATCGATGCATTTAATGCCATAACTGGTTTTACAGATTTTCACAGTAAATTATTAAATTTTCTTAAGATTAATCGCTGGAATATAGTTAATAAAAATTTAGAAGCGTGGCCAGAAAATCTTAAGTATTTGTATGCTTTAGACTTACAATCATGGGGCTATTTAATTTTAAAAGATTATAGTATTGCGGCTTTAGATTTTGCAAAACGCTTTATAACAACGCAAACCGCTGTGAATGGATTACAAATAACAGGTTATTGTTTTGATGAAGATAAGGATGTTGTATGGCTTGAAGGCACGGCTCAAATGGCTTTAGCTTTTAGAAAAGCAGGTTTAGATAGTGTTAAAAATTTTTATCTCTCAGAAATAGAAAAGGTTCTTATAACGAGTTCTGCTTACACAAATGCTTATGGCTTTCCATATACTACAAATAAAGGTACTACTTATGGCGATGGATTATTATGGTCTGATGCCGATTCTAAAATTGCCCTTTCGAGCGGAGCATGGTATTTATTTACTACTTTTAATTTTAGTCCCTTTTTTGTTCAATTCAATAAAGACATACCAACTAATATTCAATTTTGGAATCAATAGATTTATATTAAAATGTAAGTAATCTAGTTATAGAAGGACTATTTACTGATAAATAGCAATTATATAAATGCATTTAGGTTATTTTAAATACTATTAGAATTTATTAACAATAATAATATGCCATATCGATACTGTTTTATCAACCATGTAAAGTGAATCTTAATTTTAAGATAAGCATAACTTAAAAAATTTGGATTAATAAAAATAGATAGTTTATATTTTAAAATGTTTTGAAAATAAAAGTTGAAACAGATTTCTCTGGAAGTGTTATTGTAGTATAATTTGCGCCAATTTTAAGGTTTAAATCCAACTGAAACGATTTATTTAATACTACAATAACTATTTTTCCATCTGGACGTTTAAAGGCTACAGATAGTATGTTTGATGAAATATTATTGGTAAACACACGTTTTGAATTCGGCAAAATATATGGGGATACTTGAGCTATAATATAATAACTTACATTGCGTTTAATGTTATTATTAGAGATGGTTAAGGCGCCTTTACATTTAGAACAACCACCAGGTGTGTGGGGATTATAATTAGGGTCATTCGTTAAGTTCCACTCTAAACAAACCTTACTATAGTTTTTGAGTGATCCTAAAATAACATGTTCGATATGCCATTCTAAATCGTCGTTAAATTTTCCATCGGAAGCTGTCCATTGTTCTGTAAAATAAATATTCTTATTAGGAAACTCTTTATGAACTTTACCCATAGCCGATTCGTTTCCTAAATATAAATGAAACGCCGAACCGTCAATATATTGTTTAGCAAGAGAATCATTTAAAATTTGTATAGGATAATTAGGATTGTCACAATTATGGTCAAATATTAAAATTTTTGTTTTGAACTGATTTTTTTGAAGTAAAGGTCCTAAATAGCCTTTTATAAAATTGGCTTGTTCTTGCCAAGTCATTAACATACTTGGATTATTATGTGGATTTTCTGGTTCATTTTGAATGGTAATTGCTGTTATAGGAATATTGTTATCTTTCATGGCTTGAATATATTTCACAAAGTAACGCGCATAAGTTGCATAATATTCTAATTTTAATGAACCGCCAATGCTACTATTATTAGTTTTCATCCAACTTGGGGCACTCCAAGGCGAAGCCATGATTTTTAAATAAGGATTGATAGCTAATATGTCTTGTAAAAGAGGTATCAAATTTTGTTTATCTCTTTCGATTGAAAATTGAAGTAAAGACGTATCTGTTTGATTGGTTGGCAAATCGTTATATGAAAATACTGCCGAATCTAAATCTGATGTACCAATACTAATTCTAATGTAGTTTATATTTACGGAACCTTCTTGCGACGAAAATAACTCCCGTAAAAGTTTATTTTTGGTTTGGTGGTCTAAACGGTTGATTAATTGAGCACTCCCGCCTGTTAAAGCATAACCAAAACCATCAATAGTTTGAAAAATTTGATTCGTATCAATGATAATTGTATTTTTAGACAGCGTATCAGATGGAAGAATGGGTTTGAAAATGATGTTATCTGGTGATTGTACTAATAATTTTGTAGCATCGAAGCTGGTTACTATCCATTGCGATTCGGTGGTATCTGTATTTGAAGACATAGTATTTTTACACGAGATAAATAAGCAGTTACATAATATTGTAAGTATAAAAAATTTAAACATAGAACGACATGTATTATTTAGCAAAAATACAACTTTTTTATTATTTCTGGAAATAATAATTCCTTCAGTTCGCAAGAAGTTTCAAAATAGATTTTTCGCCCCTTTTTCATTTACCAACCAAGAAAACAAAGTAAAAATTGGGTTCATTAATTTTAAAAAATCATATTTTATTTTTTAATGGATACTTCTAATTTTAAAAAAAAATCGAGTATCTTTGCACATGAAAATATATTGTTTATAAACATAAATATTTATGAAAAAAAAGATTTTTTTTATTTTTGCCATTGTTATTGTTATAACAAGTTTTGCCCACGAGTATATGATATTAGCTTCAAAGTTTGATGTTAGAAAAGGTGATAGCGTTGAATGTCATCTATTTGTTGCAGATGGGTTTAATATTGAATTTGAGCGGCGTTTCCAAAAACAACAAACTACCAATTTTGAACTTATTACAAATCAAAAAAGGAAAAACCTACTCATTGAGTTAAAAGATTCAACGTTCCCAATTTTTAAAACTGAAGTTGATTTTGAAGGGTTAGGTCTTTTACACATGGAAAGAAATTACGCTAAAATTTCACTTGAAAAAAAGAAATTTATTGATTATTTAAAAGAAGATCATATTGAAAATATTTCTAGTAATAGTATAGTCAAAAATGTTCAAAATGAAAGATATACAAGATATTTAAAATCTTTAATAAATAGCCATAATGTAAATAATGATACTATTTATAAAACAATTGTGGGCCAAAAATTCGAAATTATACTTTTACAAAATCCTTATAAACTTAAAATTGGTCAGATTTTAAAAGCTCAAATATTGTTTAATGGTCTGCCTCTTCAACACAAAATGGTAACTTTTAGAAATAGATGGGGTGGTGAAGCAGCAACTAAGCAAGTTTCACGTACAAATCAACAAGGTATTTGTTCGTTTTTGATTAATAGAAAGGGCGATTGCTTTATTCATGTAACTCACATGATTCCTTGTCCGGAGCCTCAGGAAGCCGATTGGGAAAGCTTTTGGGCATCTTATAGTTTTGGTATTCATTAGAAATAGTCTCTCAATTTTATGAAAATCCAACTTAAATTTTTAGACCGTTACTTAACGCTTTGGATTTTTATGGCAATGTGTATAGGCGTTGCAATAGCATACCTATTTCCAAATTTTAAACTTATTATAAATAGTTTTTCTTATGGTTCTACCAATATTCCGATTACCATAGGATTAATTTTGATGATGTATCCTCCTCTGGCTAAGGTGGATTATTCTTTATTACCCAAGGCTTTTCAAGATAAAAAATCATTGTTAGTATCCTTATTACTCAATTGGATAGTTGGTCCGATACTTATGTTTATCTTAGCCATTATATTTTTAAAAGATCATCCAGATTATATGGTTGGTTTGATATTAATTGGTTTAGCCCGTTGTATTGCGATGGTTATTGTGTGGAACGATTTAGCCCATGGTAATCGTGAGTATGGAGCGATGCTGATTGCTTTAAACAGTATTTTTCAAGTATGTACTTATAGTTTTTACGCTTGGCTTTTTATTAATGTATTGGCTAATAAATTAGGATTGGGAAATTTTGGTATTAAAGTAAATATGGGTGATGTGGCTATGAGTGTAGCTATTTATTTAGGATTGCCGTTTTTAGCTGGCTTTTTAAGTAGAACATGGCTTGTAAAATCACATGGAATTGTTTGGTATCGTACCCAATTTATTCCCAAAATTTCACCTATCACGCTGTATGCTTTACTTTTTACGATTGTATTCATGTTTAGTTTAAAGGGTGATAGTATATTAAAGCTACCTTTAGATGTTTTAAGAGTTGCTTTACCGCTCATGATCTATTTTATTTTCATGTTTTTTATCAGTTTTGGGGTTGCAAAGTTACTGAAGATACCTTACGACAAAAATGCGGCGATAGCCTTTACCGCCACAGGTAACAATTTTGAGTTAGCCATAGCTGTATCTATTGCAGTATTTGGCATCAATTCAACGCAAGCCTTTGTAGGCGTCATTGGACCTTTAATAGAAGTGCCCGCTTTAATACTATTAGTAACAATTAGTAAAAGCCTGCGTTATTAATTTAATATAATGATATGTATCAAAATATAGAAACTACTATAAAGTTATTTTCTGAAGAAAATATTTCGGATGAATGCAAAGAAACTCTTAATGAGTTAAAAGATTTTATTCAGTTTAAGAAAACGAATGATAAAGCAATTCATTTAAATTTTATTTGTACACATAATTCTCGTCGAAGTGTTATGGCACAAGTTTGGGCTGAAACAATGGCTTTCTATTTTGATATTAAGGATGTATTTTGCTATTCTGGTGGCACAGAAGTAACGGCTGTTCATCCTTTAGTTATAGAGATATTGAAAACCCAAGGATTTAAAATAAAAAAACTGAGTTCCGATTATAATACGACTTATTTAATTGAATTTTCCCAATTTGAAAAACCTATTTCTTGTTTCTCAAAATTATATTATTGCGATACAAACCCACAAACCAATTTTGCGGCTATCATCACTTGTAGTGATGCAGATAAAGGCTGCCCGATGGTTACTGGTGCTGAAAAGAGATTTGTTATTAAATATAACGACCCCAAAATTTATGATAATACAGACCAACAAACCCAAAAATATTTAGAACGAAGTATAGAAATTGCCCAAAACATGTGGTGGGTCTTCAAACAAATTCAATAAAACCTTCAATGGATTATATGGTGAATATTCTTAAATTTGAAACAACAGCTTATGATTTTAAATGATATTGACGAGTTTAAATCCTCACCTCAAATAAAAGAAACACTTATTCAATATGGAAACTTAAAAGTGTTTCAGGATGGTGATGCCATTGTAAACGAGTATGCTTATATCAAAGCCATGCCAATAGTCATTTCAGGGTCTATTCGGGTTATCAGAACCGATGAATACGATAAAGAAATTTTTCTGTATTATATCAATGCAGGTGAAACTTGTATTATGTCGTTTTTAGGTGGTTTACATCACGACACCAGTAAAGTAAAAGCCATTGCGGAAGAGGAAACAGAAATTTTATTTATTCCCAATGAACACATCCCGCTTCTTTTAAAAGAATATCCAGAATGGCTCAACTATATTTTTAGACTATACCACAAACGTTTTGAAGAGCTTTTAGATGTCATCAATGCTATGGCTTTCAAGAACTTAGATGAACGATTGTTGAATATAATTAAAACTAAAATTTCCCATACTAAAATGAATCCCCTACAAATTACCCATCAACAATTAGCCAATGAGTTAGGTTCTGCCCGTGTGGTCATTTCAAGACTTCTAAAACAACTTGAAACCGAGGGTATCATCATTTTAGGTAGAAATAAAATTTGGCTTATGTAACAAATGTAACCGTTGATAAAATTTAAAGTCTGTAATTTTGCATTCTAAAATTAAAAATTATGTTTAACACAATTAAAGAAATGTTTGGATTTGGGGCTCAAGAAGATTATAGCCAATTGATTAAAAATGGGGCGACAATTATAGATGTTCGAACCAAGTCTGAGTTTGAAAGTGGTCATATTCAGGGTGCAATGAATATACCGTTGGATGCTTTGAGCCTGCAAATTAGTAAACTCAAAAAAGATAAACCCATTATTACCTGTTGTGCAAGTGGCATGCGAAGTGCTTCGGCAAAAAATATTTTAATAAACTGTGGCTTTGAACAGGTTTACAATGGTGGTGGGTGGCACAGTCTTCAAAATAAAATACAATACATTTAAATTATAAAAATATGAAAAAAAGAATGTTAACAAACTGGAATTTTATGAGGGTATTATACCTTGTTATGGGCACAATAATTATTGTACAATCTATCATAAACCGTGAGTGGTTAGGGATTGTTTTAGGTGGTTATTTGGCATCTATGGGCTTATTTGCATTCGGCTGTGCTTCTGGAAATTGTTTTGGTGGGCAGTGTTCAATAGAACCCAAACAAAATAATCCTATTAAAGACGACATGAAATGATTTGATGCTCATTAACTTGATGTTTTTCAAAAATTAAAGGAAGTTTATCATTATTTTGAATTTTATATTTATCTTGCAAAAAAATAATGATGTCGCAATTAACAGAATATAACGAACATTTTAAAAACATTTTAAATAGTTTAAATCCAAGTCAAAAAAAAGCGGTAGAATCGATTGAAGGACCGGTTATGGTTATTGCCGGACCAGGTACGGGTAAAACCCAAGTTTTAGCCGCCCGAATAGCTAATATTTTACTTGAAACCGATACCAATCCCGAAAATATTTTGTGCCTAACTTTTACCGATTCGGCTGCAACAAATATGCGTCAGAGGCTTCAAAAATTTATTGGTCTTGCCGCTTTTAAAGTAAATATTTACACCTTTCATGCCCTTTGTAACGATATTATTCAACAAAACTTAGCGCTTTTTCCTAAGAACAATTTAGAACCATTAAGCGAACTTGAAAATTTAGATATCATGAAAATTTTAATAGATAATTTCGATATCAATCATCCTTTAAAACGCATCAAAGACGAGCATTATTTTTACCAAAATGCTTTAAAACAACTTTTTTCAAATATCAAAAAAGAAGGTTTTGATATAAATTATCTTATTGAACACATAGATAACTATATTCAAAAGTTACCAGAAAATTCTGATTTTCAATATAAAAGAGCTTTTAAAACTTTTAAGAAAGGTGATTTAAAACAAGAACAATATAATCAAGAATGCGAACGGCTTGAAAAACTTAAAGCGGCGATATTAGAACTTCCAAAATACAATGCATTACTGCTACAAAACAATCGATACGACTTTGATGATATGATTAATTGGATTAATAACTTATTTGAACACCAACCACATATTAAAAATTATTATCAAGAGAAGTTTCAATATATTTTAGTAGATGAGTATCAAGATACCAGTTTAAATCAAAATAAATTAGTATCTTATTTAAGCGATTTTTGGGATAAACCTAATTTATTTGTAGTGGGTGATGATGACCAAAGTATTTACCGTTTTCAAGGTGCTAATATTCAAAATTTATTGGAGTTCAAAGATAAATATATTACAGATTTAGATACAGAGCTTGTGGTGCTAACCGATAACTACCGCTCTACGCCCAACATTGTTAACATTGCTAAACAATGTATTGCATTTAATACCCATCGTTTAAGTGCCGAAATTCCCAATATCAATAA
>JASGCT010000152.1 GCA_030053915.1 Alphaproteobacteria bacterium | reverse complement strand
CTGTTGGCACCAAACAGGCGAATGCATTAGGGATTTTTGACATGAGCGGCAATGTGTGGGAGTGGTGTAACGATTGGTATGGCAATTATAGTAGCACGGCTGTAACCAATCCCTTAGGAGCAAATAGCGGGTCTTATCGGGTTATCCGCGGTGGCAGCTGGGGCTACAACCGCAGCGTCGGCAACCGTTGTCGGATCTCTTACCGCCACCCCAGCACGCCGAGCAACAGCATCATCGCCGACGGGCTCCGGTTATCCTTATAGTTCTTTAAAATGGGTGTAAGGCAGTGCAGGAGGGGCTAATGGTAAGCCCAAGCCACCCGAGCCAAACGCTGCGTGGCGGTAGCCCGCAAGTGGCGATGGGTGGCTTGGGCGGCGGTGGGGGTTTGGGGGCTTGCCCCCAAAAGTTTTTATAACACGCCCATAGTAACCCTTGCTAAGGTATAAGAAAAACATTAACAATGCTGCCGTAGGCGGAAAAATTTTTAAAAATATAAATAAGTATATGCAAATAAAATTATTTACGATCCCTATTAATAATATCGAGGATTTTAACACCGAACTCAACAACTTTTTAAAAAATAATAAAATTATTGATGTTGAAAAACACCTAATAACATTAAAAAATAACGTTTTTTGGTGTTTTTCTGTCTCTTATATCGATTCACCTCAATTTCAACCCAAACAAAAAGAAAAAATAGACTATTTCAATATTTTAAATACCCAAGATTTTTCAATTTTCTCAAAAATAAGAGCCTGGAGAAAAGAAAAATCTGACATCGAAAAAATACCCCCCTATATTATTTTTACCGACGCCGAATTAGCCGAAATTGCAAAATTACCCCACATTAATATAGAAACCCTAAAATCTATCAAAGGCCTCGGTTAAGATAAAATAAAAAAGTACCTAAATGACATATTAAACCTAAACCTAACTAAATCCTCCCATGAAACGAGCCAACCACCTTTTTGATTATATCATCAATTTCGACAATCTGCAATACGCCTATTACAAAGCTAAAAAAGGTAAAGAACATAAAGCCGATATTGTACTATTTTCTAAAAATGTTACTAATAATTTAAAAAACATTCACAATAAACTCATTAATAATGATTTTGAATACGGAAACTATCATTATTTTACCATTTTTGACCCAAAAGAACGTATTATTTGTGCCGCCTCGTTCCCAGAAAGAATTGTTCATCACGCAATTATGAATATCTGCCACCCCTATTTCGAAAATTATCAAATTGAAGATAGTTATGCCACCCGCTTGAATAAAGGACATTTTAAAGCCATAGCTAAAGCCAGAATTTTTCACCATAAAAATAATTTTTTTAACAAATTCGATATAAAAAAATATTTCGATACGATAGATCATATTATTTTATTTCAAAATTTACACAATAAATTTAAGGATAATTGGGTATTAAATCAGTTTTATAAAATTATCAATTCGTACCACACCTTACCGCAAAAAGGTCTTCCTATTGGTAATTTAACCAGCCAATATTTTGCAAATTTTTATTTAACACCGCTCGACCGATTTATAAAACAAGAGTTAAAAATAAAATACTATCTAAGATATATGGACGATTTTGTAATTTGGGGTAAAGAAAAATCTATTCTCTGCCAAAATGCTCAAAAAATTCAACATTTTTTGGAGTTAAAAAGTAATGTAACCTTAAAAACAAATTATTTTAACACAACAATACACGGGTGTCCATTTTTGGGTTTTGTCCTTTTTCCAAATAAAATTTTGCTTAATAAGCGTTCGCGGGTTCGCTATTTTAAAAAATCTAAAAAATTATATGATCAAGTTTCTACTAATCATATCTCGCAAAAAGAATTTCAAATTAAACAAATTGGGTTAAATGCTTTTGTAAATCATGCTTATAGTAAACAATTTAAACAAAAAGTCTATGAAAAAATAAATACAGGTACCTAAGGCAAGGTCTTTTCGGGTTTTCCGTGGTGGCAGCTGGAACAACAACGGCAACAATTGTCGGGTCTCTAACCGCAACAACAACACGCCGAGCAACAGCAACAACAACAACGGGCTCCGGTTATCCTTATAGCACTCATTTTAATGAATAAGAACCCTTATTGTACCTTTCATTTTTAGAAATTAAAAATGATAAATTGAGTTATAACTGTCAAGAGTTATAATCGGTTAAAATGGGTTAGTAGCAATTTAGCGAAAGCCCAAATTAGCCATCTACAAAAAATCTAATTCAAGAATTTCATAACTATTTACCCTTTAATTTTTTCATTAAATCTTTAATTAATTTATCTTTTTCTTCGATCGTTTTTTCTTTTTCTTCTAATTTTCTTTCTTTTTCTTCAATAGTTTTGTCTTTTTCTTCAATAGTTTTGTCTTTTTCTTCTAATTTTTTATGTACTTCTTCAATTTCTCTTTTATGGACTGTTTCTACAATTTTTTCTTTAACTAAGGTTTCTTCAGCTATTTTTATTCTCTCGGATGTTTCAAAATCAATATGCGCATAATCAA
>JASGCT010000151.1 GCA_030053915.1 Alphaproteobacteria bacterium | reverse complement strand
AAATAATGTTTTATTTTAGAAACAACATTTTTACGTAAATATACTTTAGAAAATTTTCTAAATCTACGTAATAATACTAAGAATTAGTACGCTAACTCTATAATTTTTACTAAAGAATTTGTTTTGATAGCAAGCCAACATTAGTTTTGTTCAAAAACATTTTTTATGAAACATCCAATTTTAATTTTTAGTTTTTGTTGTCTGGCGTGTTTTTATGCAAGTTTTAATAGTTGTTATGCACAACCCTCGGCATCTAAGAATTATATTTTAGAAGTGGTGCATACCCAGGCTACCGTAGTTGAAATTCCTTTTACCACCGAAAATAGTCGGCGTAAAATTACCTATTTTGATGGCTTTGGTAGAACGATACAAACCATTGGTATTGGTGCTACGCCGGATAAAAAAGACCTTGTTTCGGTAACGGAATATGATATTATAGGACGCGAACATAAGCAATTGTTGCCTTTTAAATCGCATCTAAGTGCGGGTCAATTTATCGAAAATGCCGCTACCACTCAATATTATTATTACCTTTACAGTGCTCCAACTTCTATATCGAGTGAATATAATCAAACTATATTTGAAAATAATCCGCTGTCGCGTCCCATAAAACAAGGCTTTCCGGGTTGGGCTTGGAATCCCGAAAACCCTAATGGTCATCCCATTCAAAATCGATATAGTTACAATGACGATTTAAGCTATTATAATACACAAAATCAACGTGTTCCATTTCAAACAGATCTTATAAATATGTGGCAAATTGATGCCAATGGTACTGTAAGTAAAACGCAAAAATATAACAATGGTACTTTAATGAAAAAATCCACCACCGATGAAAATGGTACTACAACCCTTGAATTTACTGATTTTGACGGAAAATTAATCTGTACTAAAATTGTTTTAGATAGAATGAACTTTGTAACCACACAATATATTTATGATCATTTTGGTTTATTACGATATGTGTTGCCACCCAATGTTAGTAATATTCATCAGTTTAACGAACAAGATGCCCTTTTTTTAAAAAATATATATGGCTATCATTACGATAGTTATAAAAGAGTCATTGAGAAAAAAATACCTGGTAAAGCTGGCTGGGAATCCATTGTTTATAATAATGCCGATTTACCCATTTTCACGCAAACGCCGCAACAAAAAGCCGAAGGATATTGGATGTTTACAAAATATGATAATATGGGTAGAACCATCATTACAGGGAAATATATCAGTTCTGAAACGCGTGCGCAATTGCAAATAAAAGCAGATAAAGAAACAAATCTTTATGAACGCTTTAATTCAAGCGGTGCTTCAACCTGTTATGGTTATACCAATGCTTGCTTACCCATCATTACAGATAAAAACCTATGTTTAACGGTGCTGTTTTTTGATAATTACGACTATTTAACCTTGCCCGAAATAGCTACCAAAACACAGGGGTATAAACGTTATTTACCTATTTTAGGACAAACTAATACACCGATAGTGTTCACGCAGGGTATGAATACGGGTAGCATGGTTCAGGTATTAGGTTCGTATCAAAAACTTAAAGTTGTACCGGGGCCTGGTGTAGGTGGACAAACCGTAAATGCCCAATATATGGTAACCCAAACGTATTTTAATGAAGACTACCGCCCATGGATAGTTGTAAAAGAAAATTATGCTCAAGGCATTGATATTTATGAAAATAGTTATACCTTTGCTGGCGAAATAATTCATGTGAAACGAAAAACATATACTAATAAAAAATATAATCAGCCAGCGGCAGATGTTATAACAACATTACGTTACGACCACGAAGGACGGGCATTAGAAACCATTTTAGAAACAAAATTTCCATTAGCCAAAACAATTATTTTAAATAAATTAGAGTATAACGATTTGGGTCAACTAAAAACCAAAAATTTAGTTGGGATAGGCAGCAATAACTATATTGAAAATCAAGATTATAGCTACCACTCTCGAGGTTGGTTAAAATCGATACGCGGAAAATATTTTGAGTTTATGTTGCATTATGAAGAGAACAGATCGAATTCAGACATGATACCGAATTATAATGGAAATATTTCTCAGATGAGTTGGTCTAATGTAGATGATAACCTAACGCGTTTTAAAAATTATAGTTATGATAAACTGAATCGTTTATTAGCAGGTGTCGGTTCTGGGGGCGGTAATGAATCTGGCATTCAATACGATATGATGGGTAATATTCTGAAATTGGTTCGAGATGCTCAACGTTTAGATTATGTGTATGATGGCAATCAGCTAAAGGAATTAAAATTAACCAAAACGGGTCAACATGAGGTTAGGCATTATGGATATAATTTAGATGGTTCGATGGTAAGTGATGGTAGGGCGTCATTGGAATACAATGAGTTAAATTTAATTGGCAAGGCAACAAAAAATGGACAGTCTTTATATTATACTTATGATGCTTTGGGCAATAAATTGCGATTTAATCAATCTACAAAACAGGCAGAGCGTTATTACGATGAAGGGCTTGAATTTGTTGGGACGGGAACGGATTTAATTTTAGATAGATACGGAG
>JASGCT010000010.1 GCA_030053915.1 Alphaproteobacteria bacterium | reverse complement strand
CAGATGAGGTATGAATACGCCCATCAGCGGTGTAGGTTTGGTGCTCTGTGCGGTTACTACTGCTCCATTCTATAAGCCGCTCTTCAATATCATATAAAAAGTTTTCTTCTATATTAACAACATGATTTTTTCTTGATAAAGTTAAGCCTCTTGGCAGGTCGTAAGTATAACTTAAATTTATAAAATTTTGATTCGTGGAAAACTCATTGAGTTCAAGTGGCATACCCAAATTATTATAGGTATAATTTAGTTTTGTTCCATTGCCATATTCACCAGAGGTAAGTTGCATATTTTGATTAGTATTACGCATTACCCACAAAGTATCTAAACTATTATTATCTTGTATTACGGTATTCATACCATTCCAACTACTATAACTGTATTTTATGGTTTTGTTGCCATTAGTATAGTTATTAAATTTTACAAAATATGCGTTGATATTTTTAGTATTGAGTCTGCCATAAATATCATAAGTTAAATTGTTCTCGGTTACTATAAATGGTGTAGTTTCGGTTGTTTTAATAAGTCTATTTTTGGTATCGTAAAGATAGGATTTGGTATATTTACTTGGAAAAGTACCACTGTAAATTGTTCCAGATTCTTCTATTAAAAATAAATTGTCGTTGTAGGAATAAATAATATTAGAATTTGTATTGATACCAATACTAGTTTTTTGTAAAACTTTACCATAAATATTATATGTAATTATTGTTGAATCGTTATTAGGCGTATATTCAGCAATTTGTTCGCCCCATTCATTATAGGCATACCGATAGGGCTTATAGTTTACACTTGAATCTAATTGACTTGTTTTTCTACCCCAATCATCATAAGTAAAACTTACACAATGTCCATTGTAATTGGTATTTTTAATAGTTCCATTAGCATTATAAAAATAAAAAATGGTTTGCCCATTATCTATAATTTTCGTTTTGTTACCATTAACATCCAACCATTGTTCAGACGTTTTTACACCATCAAAACCAGTTGATACCAGTCCATTAAAGGTATTGGTAATTATTTTACCGTTTGGAAGATTAGTACAAATCGGTCTGTTTAAATAATCATAAATATAGGTTGTCCATAATATATCTTCATTAGGTGTGGCTGGAACAATTATTTGCTTTTCAGTAACAATTTTACCTGTTTCTGGATCAATCACAAATCCACCCGTTTGTTCATCTTTTAATTTGATGTTTCTTGAATATTCTAAAAAATAAGGCTCAGACGCTTTAGTTTTCATGCCTAATACATCATATTCATTTATTTGTTCACGAAACGAATTTGTTAAAAAGCCTTTAGATTTGGTTTTCATTAAATTACCCGCTATATCAAATGATTCTAATTTATAATTACCTATGTTATCGCTTGTTTCCACATTTAAATCCCCAGAAACAAATCTTTCAAACTTGATTTTGGTTTCAATTGTCGTTTCATGAGCATTATTTGTGATAGATATTACTTTACCCCACCTATTATATGTATTGGTTTGTGTTTGACCTAAATAGTTAGTTACAGATAATTGCTGTCCTAAATCGTTATTTATATATGTTGTAGTTTTACCTTCTATATCTGTTTTAGAAATTGTTAACCTGTAATTGGCATCATACACGGTTGTACTCGTTCTTGATTTTGTTCCAACAGTTGTAGTTGATGAAGTGATATTACCAACCGCATCGTAAGCCATGCTTGTGGCGATTGTCTGTGGATTATTGTTATATGATTTAATAGAATTTACCAATAAACCATTATTATAAAAATATTGATCTTGAGTACTATACAAATCATTGTAAAAAGCCATAGTATCAATGGTTTTAACTAATCTTCCTACAAAATACTCATTACCTATACCAGTTGTATTATTTGTTAAGCTGTAAGTTGTTGATTTGTAGCCTAAACTATTACTTGTTCTAATATAAATTAAATTATTATAATTGTCGTACTGATTATAGGTTATGGTTTTGGAATTGGTTAAAAAATCGTAAGCGGTAACGGTTATGGGCAAAATAGATTTTATACCGCGCCCAAACTGATTAAAGTTTACCGCATAATTATAGGTAACGCAACTCAGGTCTTTAGATGTATTGGCTGCAGTAAAAGAAGGGCTATTACTACCATTGGTAAGGGGCGGGCTACTATAATAAGGATGCCCTAAGGGGTTCGTAATGGTATCGCCAAAACTCCACTGGGCTATTACCTGTCCCATCAATTGTGGCGAGGTTTCTATTACAGACCATATTTTTTTTGGGTTATTAACATCGTACCAATTGGTAGTAAATTTCTTTTTAAAGCCTATATAACCTAAACCTTGACTATGAATGGTAAAACCAGAATAGGCGTAATCTTGCTTTAAAATACCCAAATAGCTTACTACGCTTGCAGAACTTAAACTATATGTTTTGGGTAGTTTTTGAAGCTCTTTATAAGGATAAACTTCGGCATCCGCCGAGCTATAATATTGTCCTGGCACTATTTCGGTATAAGTAAAACTTGTTTTTTTGATACCATTCAGTTCGATTATTTTAGCTAAACGCATCGTTTTTTTAAGATCGTTATCATAATCAAACCGCCAAATTTTATCTTTATAAACAAATAATACATTGGCATTATTATAATGCAGATTATTAGTGGTTTCTAAAAAAAAAGGTAACAGCAAATCTTTATCAGTTGTATTTCTATCTTTAACAAACGATTTTTCTAAAATAAGTTTAAACTTAAAATTATAATCATTTAAAATTGTACCACTATTTTTTGAAAATATATTTTCGTAAAATAACACAGTACCAGCTACCTTTGTAATATAGCCTGAACTCCAAGTTGTTTTAAAAAATTCACTATACAAACGTGATTCTAAAACTACTATATCAGTTTTACCATCATTATTAACATCGGTCGTTATAATATTTTTTGTTTTGGTTATTGCAGCTGCTTGAACATCAATTCCATTGATTTTAAAATTTTCACTACCTAAGCTTTTAACGTCTGGTTCATAATTAACAATTTCTAATTGAGATATATTAAAGGTGTTTGATTGTGAGATATATAAATTCCATAAAGGACTCCCTTTTTGTTTAGGTATTAAAAAATCAATTTTCCTATCACCATTAAAATCGCCAAAAACAATACCATCTATATCAAAATCTTCGTTATTATATTTTAGATAGCCACTATTTATTAAAAAGGGTGCGTTGTTATTAAAAGTATATAAAAGAAAAAGCCCTAAGGTTTTATTAATGGTTAACAAATCGGTTTTACCGTCGGCATTAAAATCTTGTACAAAAGTTTTATCGTAAAACGTTATATTGGGTATATGAGTATAATTAGCATCATTAGAAACACCGTTGATGTTTACCATATAAAGCATAGGCTCAATATATCGGTAGGTAGGCGAGCCATTTTCAAAATAAAAATCTGTCAATTGCCGCGTTTTAACCAATATCTCGGTGATACCATCGCCATTGAAATCACCCGCAAACGATTCAAAATGTTGAGGTGTATATAAAAAATTGGTGCCGGTACGGGAAAAATCATCCCAATTTTTATCATAACTTTTAATAGGTAAATTTACACTCATCGTATTATCTAACACAGTTCGCGCTGGATTAAAATTAAAGGTTTTTATGGTGATGCCATAATCAAGGTCATCGGTAGCATAAGGGGTTAAACCTACAATCGTCTGATTATTATTAAGTTTCTGGTTGGTATTCAGTAAACTTGCTGTTTCGTAATTATAAAAATACTCTAATTGTAAAGGTGTATTCCAAGTATTATTATTAACAAAATAATTTAAATACAATTTATCATTAATAATAAAATCTAAATTGCCATCGTTATCAAAATCGCCTGTTAATTTTTTATCTTCTTTTAAAAGTGTATGATTTTCTAAGGTTTGATATTCATTTTCCGTAATGGCATTGGTACCATTTTCATATTCAAAAACCAAAGGATTGGCCGCTTCATTCAGTCCATTAAACTCTTGTACTTTTACCAAACGTTGATAATTACCACTCGTAGTTTCGTGGGTTAATTGAAATTTTCTAAAAAGTGTGCCATTGCAATATACGTCAATAGTATTGAGTAGTTGGGTTGATAAAATTATAGTTTGATGAATATAGGTTATTTCGGGTCTTAATCTATCAGTATAATTAAAAACTATGGTATTTTCAAAATTGGTACTAAAGGTTTCATTTTTACCCCAGCGGATTGTTTTAATAAGGCGCACATTATTATCGATTGGCAAGCCTTCAATAGGTTCTTGTCGCGTGGCATAAACTGGACCATTTACCGACCAATAAACAATATAAGTTATTGTTTGATATGTTATTGGTCCTGGAGAATTATCATTTATATATTCGTATAGTATATAATTATTTTGAATATCCAGCCATTTATATAACAACCACTCACTGGGTGATTTTGATTCTGCAGTTGTACCGTAAAATTCTCTTACACCATTAGGGTAGTAAACAATAAAACTATTGTCGGTATATATTATTTTAATGTTTGATGCAAATTCTGTTTGATATTCCGCACCATTTTGAAGATGAACACCTGTTTTTAAAATCAGCCTTTGCCCATTAAGCATTAATTTATCTTGATTATCTAAATTAATTGGTGATAAAAAGCCATCTAAATCTAATCTATTTCCTACTCTTGAAATAGAACTTAATCCAGAGATGTTCCATCCGTATCCAGCAATGGTGTTTTCGCCATTACTCGTATAAAAAAGCGAAATATTAGGTCCAACACCATTAACCCCAAATGGTGTTGGGATGGGAATCGTATATTGTGCATCGCCACTGCCACCAACCGATATATTGCCCTTGGTATCAGTTAAATAAAGACTTTGTGCGTTTATTAGTGATAAATTTAAACATAAAATAAAGGTAAATATAAAATATTTAAACATATTGTATTTTTAAGCGTTTAAAACATATCCAACTTATTTCTAATGAATTTTATGGTAAGAAAATAATGCAATAAGTTATAAACTAAACGCAAGATAAAACAATCTTTTGAATTAAAAAAATAAATATTTTGTTAAAAAAATAATTTTAGCTTTATGATTTATTTTACAACCACAACATAAAGAATACCATAAATTGCTGAAAATTTATAGTTATGAAAAAAATAATAACAACACCTTTCTTCATTTGGGCTTTATTGTTTATCATAAACCCAGCAATTGCTAAAGAATCCACCGCTACAGTGAACCTCAATAATCAACAACCACAGTTTTTGCCCTATATTTACCAACCAGGTAACAGTAGGGTTGTAGGTTTTATGGATAATCGTAAAATAGAATCAAACCAAAGTTGGGACTTTGAATATTACCGAGTATTTAAGTTAGGGTCAAATTTTTATAGGATTGGTAAATTTTATAATAATGAAATCGTTACAATCGATTCCTGTAAAACGGCAATACAAGCCTATAACTGGTTTCAAAATATCAAAATTAAACATTCAAATATCAAAGACCTTCAAGTGAAAAGCCTGATTTATCCTGAAGCTTTTTTAGAACAAAAAAAACAATTTACCAACAGCGATAGTGTGTGGGTTTATAGTCCCAAAGCTGGCATCTTGGTATTGGTAGATAGTAACTTTATAGTAAAAAACAACCAATATACAGCTACCGATATTTTAAATTTACCTGCTACTAAAATGATAAGCCTGCCTGTTGAAGCATCTCAAGACATAAGTTTGCCTCTACAATACTTAGAATCAGGGGCATACAAATTAGTTTTAATTAACGAAGATGGTAAGCTGACTGAACCTTCAACAAATTTTATTTCGGTAGAAAATACAATGAAGGATAATAGTTTTATTAACTTATCTGAACAAAATGCCACAAAGACCTCTAACACAGTTCTGCCTTCAAATATTATTACCCTTAATCAAAACGGGCAAGCCACCAACTGGATTATTGGTAATATTAAAAATTTTCCTGAAAATAATATTAAAATTTATACCACTCATGGTCAATTAGTTAAAGAACTTAAAAATTACCAAAATAATTGGCATACCTATAGCCAAGATCTCAGTTTAAATAGTAATCAAAACTTTTTCTACTTTGAAATTTATACTCGAGACATCGTGATTGCTAAAGGAATGTTGTTCATTGTAAAATAAACTACGTCATTTTTGTCCATGACACAGGTTTGTATTTCTAATCACTCTTTGAATTTAATGTTAATAGGACATTAGTATTTTTTTTGTTTTGTTTTACGATTCACATCTATTAATCATGTATATTATAGAATTTTTCGTATTCTAAAACTATTTTTTCTATATCTTTATCTTGACCTTCTTTGTCGTATTCAAGTTTTAAATTACCTCCAAATAAAATCATAAGTGTTTGAGACATAAATGCTGTAAAGCCTCCTTTATATTCTTTAATAATTTCGTAACAACTATTATTAGATTGTCTATAAATAAGTTTCATTAATATGCGTCCCTGATAAACACTTAATTTTTTAAGTTTATCTTCAAACGATTTCCTAAGTTCTTTTTCTCTGTTCTTAACAATAGATTTTCTTTCTTTTTTATTGGTAATTCCTATCAATTGAACATTAATTTCTTTTATAAGTTTAGCACATATTTTTGCATAAGGATAAGTTACATAAACCGCATTTCTAAGGCGATTCCAATCTGTATTTTTTTTCCCTAATTTTGAGTTATTGATAATTTTAGTACAAATAAATTCCGGTAAAATTTCAAATGGAATCGTATCACCACTTTCTTTTTCAATAATTGCAAACATGGTAATGGTATCGTTTTGATGCCTTTGAGAAAAACAATCTATACTCGTTGAAAAATAATAAATAGAACCTATTAAAGCCCATTTTAAATATAGAGTTAGTCTTTTTAAACTATCATTATATTTACACATATTAAATATAGGTTAGCCAACCATGCGTATCTTTTTTAGCACCAGTTTGAATATTGATTAATGTTTGTTTTAATGCTGAAGACGTTTTAAATGTGTCTATATTTAATGTAATGGTTTTATCTTGATAGGTCAATTTTTCAATTTGTAAAATGACAGCGGCGGTGCCTGTGCCAAACATTTCTTGTAAAGTCCCATTTTGAGAGGCTTCAAAAATTTCAGAAATATTGATATCTCGTTCAAATATTGGGATGCCCATATCTTTAACAAGCTGTATAATAGATTTTCGAGTAATACCGTCTAAAATGGTACCATGACTTAAAGATGGCGTATGAATTTCGTTATTAATTTTAAACATCACATTCATCATACCTACTTCTTGAATATTTTTTTGATAATCAATCCATAATATCTGGTCAAAACCATGTTTATTGGCTAAATTAGTAGGTAAAAGCGTTGCACCATAATTCCCAGCATTCTTGGCATTACCTGTACCACCTTTTACAGCTCTTGCATAATGTTCTTCTATTATAATATGAAGCGGTTTGGGTACACTAAAATAGCTGCCAACAGGACTCAGAATAATAATAAATTTATATTGTTTGCTTGAATGTACCCCTAAAATATTTTCAGTGGCAATCATAAAAGGTCTAATGTATAAACTGGTGCCTTCTGCAGTAGGAATCCAATTTTGGTCAATTTTAACCAATTGACATAAGCCGTCAATAAAAATTTCTTTGGGTATTTCTGGCATGCCCATTCTCAGTGCTGAATTATTAAATCTTTCTGCATTCTGGTCGGGTCGAAAAATAGAAATTTTACCGTCACTATGTTTAAAAGCTTTTAACCCCTCAAATATCTCTTGTCCGTAATGAAAACAACAAGCCGAAGGGTCTAAAACAAGAGGTTGGTAGGGTATAATGTTTACAGTTTGCCAATTCCCATCAAAATAGTCCGCTACTAACATGTGGTCAGTAAAAATTTTTCCAAAACCAAGGTTATTAAAATCTGTGTTTTTAAGGTTCGATTTTGAACTTAATTGGATATCTATCATATTTTTTATTGCAAAGTTAATTAATTTTTTTTATCAATTTATAAAAAATGATTATTTTTGCATTTTTTAGCTAAATAAGTTTTATGTCAAAATTACCTCAAGTATTATTAAATGAATTTTATGCTGAAAAAATGATAATTCACAAACCTATTGTTTTTGAGGGCAATGTAACAGCAAAAGTGTTGATAATTACAGACTATACGCATGATAAACGCCAATCTACACCAACAGAAATAGCATTCTTAGATAAAATTTTAGCGTCCTGTAAATTGACAAGACAAGATTGTATTGTTGTAAATAATAGTTTTCAAAAACAAGCCTATAAAGTAATTTTGAAGCAATTTAATGTGGATATTGTTCTGTTTTTTACTGATTATTTAATATATGATTATGGATTTTCTTTAGATTTTAAATTTTACGAACCATTTGAAGATCAAGGTGTAAAAATAGTTGTTAGCGAAACATTAGATCAATTATTATTAACAACCCCTAAAATTATTAATGCGAAAAAAAGACTATGGAACGCATTATGTCAAATTTTTCAAATTACAGTATAATCCTATATTATAAAGTACGCTTTAAAACGAAAACGACTCTTAAAAAATCCTAACACATTTTAACATTAAAATAACATTTTTTACTTAGTTTTTACAAAAACAGCATTTTAATGCAATTAATTCATAATAATTCATTAATTTTGCAATTAAAATATGGAGACGTGTCCGAGTGGTTGAAGGAGCACGCCTGGAAAGTGTGTATACTCCTAAAGGGTATCGCGAGTTCGAATCTCGCCGTCTCCGCCAAAATATAATGTTATGAAATTAAACCAAAATTGGTTGTATAATTATTTGCCACTTAAATTAAATACCACCGAGCTTAGCGATATTTTAACTCAAATTGGTTTAGAAGTTGAAGAAATTTACGAATTTGATTTTTATAAAGGTGGATTTAAAAATGTGATCGTGGCAGAGGTTATTAGCATTACAAATCATCCCAATCAAAATCATTTAAAAGTTGTTAAACTGAATATAGGAACAAAACAAATTGCACAAGTTGTGTGCGGTTCCCCAACAATTGCAATGCATCAATTAGTAGCATTTGCACAACCCGGTGCTATTTTATTTAATTATAAACAAGAAGAAATTCTAATCGAAGGCAAACTTATTAATGGGGTAGATAGCTTGGGAATGATTTGCTCTGAATTTGAATTAGGTATTAGCGACTTTAAAGCAGATATTTTAAAACTGTCGCCACAAAATGCAAAACCAGGACAAGAATTAGCATCGATCTATGTACCACGTCAAGATACCATATTAAATTTAAATATAACTGCTAACCGCTCTGATGCCCTCAGTTATATTGGTATTGCAACGGAATTAGCAGCATTTTTAAATCATAACGGGCATTTATATCAATTACAAAATATCTACCATTCTAAATTGAATCTCATCCCTGAAATTAAAAATTTTAAAATCATTGTTGAACATCAAACCGACTGCCCACGTTATGTTGGCATGCGTATAGACCGAGTAAAAGTGCACCCTTCACCTGAATGGCTTAAAGCTAAATTACTATCGGTTGGGGTTAATCCAATTAATAATATTGTGGATATTACTAATTATATTCTTCTTGAAACCGGACAACCACTTCATGCCTTTGACGCCGATAAAATTCATGGCGATTCAATTTTTGTGAAGCGATTTCCTGAAGGCTTTATTTTTAAAACTTTAGACGGTGTTGACAGGCAACTTAAAGAAACAGATATTATGATTGCGGATTGTAATGGACCACTTTGTATGGCAGGTGTTTATGGCGGTATAGATAGCGGTATAACTGTAAACACAACCTCAATTTTTATAGAAAGTGCCTGTTTTAATCCCATTAATATTCGACAAACCTCCTTTGCACACCAACTTAGAACTGAAGCCGCACAAAGGTTTGAAAAAAAAATAGACATTTCAAATTGCAAAAAAGCCCTTCAAAGAGCTTGCCAACTTATTGTTGAGTTAGCCGGCGGAGATTGTAGCTTAATCGAAGACCTGTATCCCAATCCCGCACCTCAAAAAGAAATTACTTTAAAATATGCTTTTTTTAAAAAAATTGCAGGGTTCGACCTGAACCCAGAAAAAATTAAAAGCATTTTAGCAGCCCTTAATTTTGAAATAATTGTAAATAATTTCGAATTTATTCACGTACGTGTGCCGTTTGCTAAAACAGATGTTGAATTCCCCGCTGACCTTGTAGAAGAGATTTTAAGAATTTACGGTTTTAATGCGATACCCACGGTCAACAAAGATTTAAAATTTAGCCTTTCAAATTTACCCGAACATAAAATTGAAAAAAATATTTATCAAAAAATTTCTAATTATTTAGTTGGTGAAGGCTTTTTTGAAATATGGACAAATTCTTTAATATCTGCTGAACATTTAGCACCATTCCAAAAAGAAAATGCCATATTTTTAGAAAACAGCCTTAGCAACGAACATAATGTACTTAGAACTTCTTTATTAGAATCTGGATTAGCAGTCATCGAATATAACTTGAGGCGACAACAGCACCATTTAAAACTTTTTGAGTTCGGTCAAATTTATAATAAATCGTCTAACCAGTATAATCAAGAAAAACACCTTGCCTTGTTTATCACTGGAAATCAATTTGAACGACATTGGAAAACTACTAATAATGCAGTAGATATCTTTGATTTAAAAGGGTATGTTCAAGGAATAATAAGTATTCTAAAAATTCCAAATATTTTTTTAGATTATTCGGCAGAAACGGGCGCAGTTAATATTTTTAGTAACCAAACTGTTATTGGCGAAATTAAAATATTAACCCAATCAGATTTAAAACATTTTCTAATAAAACAACCTGTATTTTATGCTTTTTTATATGTTAAAAAATTGGTTGAACTATCTCATTTCAGTCACTTAACCTTCCAAAAAATTCCACGCTTCCCCGCTATTGAAAGAGATCTTTCTTTGATAATTAATAAAAATTGCTTCTATGAAAAAATTCACGAAATTATCAATAAAATTAAACCAGAACTTCTTAAAAATTTCTCGGTTTTTGACCTTTTTGAAAACAATAAAATTGGCATCGATAAAAAAGCAATCGGACTTAATTTTATGTTTCAACATGATGAAAGAACTCTAAAAGATTCAGAAATTGACGACATAATGAAAAGTATTCAAAATTATTTAATTAGAAATCTTCCTGCCGAAATAAGAATTTAAATAAATATAATATGAATTTTGAATTAAACGAATTAGCCCTTCAAATTAAAATTAAATTTAACAAATTACTGAATCAACACCAATTGCTCATGGTGACGAATAAAAATTTAACCCTCGAAAATAACCGTCTAAAAGCTGAACTTAATGAAAAAAATATTGAAATTGAAGCCTTAAAACGCACCCAACTTTCTAATGCAATCAACCAAGCGCAACTCCCTGAAGAAGATAAAATGGCACTAAGAGCTGATTTACAAAAATATATAAATGATATTGATAATTTTATAAATATAATACAAAACCATGAATTCACCAAATGAAATTGTAATTAATTTAGCAATTGCAGAACGTAGTTTTAAAGTAAAAGTTGAAACCCAAAACGAGGAATTTGTTCGTAAAATGTGCCATCAGGTCAATACAAAAATTAAAGAATATACCTCCGAATTCCCTGGTAAAGATATGCAAGATTTATTGTCTATGATTCTTATCTGGTTTGCATGCGAACAAAGTAATCAAGCCCATAATTATCAAAAACTATCCTTAGATTTTCTTACTGAAAAATTACAATCTATCGATAACATGCTAACCCAACAATTAGAAACAAATCAAACTCTTAATTTATGAAACCTAAAATATATACCATATCATCACCTTTACTTTTGCCACTATACGACCTTCAGGATAGCGTTGTTGTTGTGATTGATGTTTTTAGAGCTACCTCAACGATAGCAGTTGCTTTATTTAATGGATGTAAATATATAGTACCTGTAAGCGATATTAATCAATGTATTGAACTTGGCATGACATTAAACGCCATAACCGCTGGAGAACGCGATGGTAAAAAACTTGATGGCTTAACCTGTGGAAACTCACCCTCTCAATTTTCACGAGACTATATACAAAATAAAATTCTTGTTTTAACCACAACCAATGGCACAAAATTAATTAACCAAGCCTTAAATTATCGCCCCGCACAAATAATCTGTGGTTCATTTGTTAATTTAGAACAAGTAGTCAAATTTTTAACTTTAAACCAAAAAACAACCTATCTTTGTTGTGCCGGTTGGAAAAATAGATTTAACTTAGAAGATTTTCTTTTGGCTGGGGCTATGGCTAATGAACTTAAAAATACGTTCGAGATTTTTTGCGATAGTACTTTAAATGCACTTGAAATATATAATTTACACGCCCAAAATCTTAATGAATTTATTAAAAACACAACCCATTGGCACCGTTTAACAAGTTATGGATGTTCAGAGCAAGATTTATTAGATTGTGTCTATTTAAATTCCGCTCCAATAGTCCCTTTTTATGAAAATGAAAAATTAATTCCTAAATATTTCTAAATTTAATAAAAAAAATCGTAATTTTGTAAAATTAAATCATAAAAACATGAAATTTATTGTATCATCAGGCCAACTTAATAAAAGTTTGCACATGCTAAACGGAATCATCGTTTCTCATTCTGTATTGCCAGTTCTTGAAAATTTTCTTTTTGTAGTTAATAATAAAATATTAACCATAGTCGCTACAGACCTTGAAAGCACAATTCAAGTTAAATTAGATGTAGAATCTGAAAACGAAGGGTCTATTTGTATCAGAGCCAAACAACTTGTTGAATACCTTAGCAAAGTACCCGATCAACCCCTTATTTTTAGTGTCGATGAAAACTTCCAAATTCAAGTATCTACAAATAATGGTAATTATAAATTTATGGGAGAAAATTCAGGAAATTATCCCAAAGATGTTTCAAAAGAAGAAGAAAATGCCATAACCTGCAACGTTAAAGTGCCCTCAAAATACTTGGCTGAAGCCATTTCCTACACCCAATCAAGTTTATCAAATGACTCCAACCGTCCAGCCATGTGCGGCTTATTGTTCGAAGTTAAAAACCAAGGGCTTAATTTTGTATCTACTGATGCGCATCGGTTGTCTTTTTACCGAAATGACAACGTGATCTTTGAAGGTGAAGATTCTAAATTTATCATTAGTAAAAAACCTTTACAAAGTTTAAAATCTATCGTTAATACAATTGATGAAGACATTGAATTAGACTTTTCAAGTAAATTCGCTTTTATACGAGCCCAACATTTTACACTTTCAACCCGTCTCATTGAAGCCAAATTTCCTGATTATACTATCGTGATACCCCGTGAATTTAATTTTACTTTAACTATTAATAAAAACGAACTCTTGAATGCACTTAAAAGAGTTATTGTATTTAGTAGTAAATCCAACAACCTCGTTCGCTTAAACGCTCGTAGCAATAGTTTAGTTGTTGATACTGAAGATTCAGAATTTAATAATGCAGGACAAGAAAATTTAAATTGTCAATTTAGTGGCGATGAATTAACTATAGGATTTAATGGCAAAAACTTAATCGAAAATCTCACTGCTTTTAGCTCAGAAAACATTCAATTTGAAATTATTAGTCCCATGAAAGCTGTGGTTATAAAACCCGTTGAACAAAATGAACACGAAAACTATTTTCTTTTAGTAATCCCTTTAGCTATAGCTTAAATTTAAACTATAAACATGACTTTAATAGACCTTATCAATAAAAGAGAATATCGAGAAATATTCGTTTTTATTACCTTAGTAATTATTATGTTTATAGAATTTAGTAACCCTGTTATTATGTTTTATTATAATAGATTTCATCATTTTAAAGTTAATATTTTTTTCCATTTTACTAAACTGCTACTTGGCATGGCTTTTGCAAGCTTCATGTTATACCTTGTAAACTTTTGTCAAATAAATCATATCGGGATACTTCAATATTTTCAATTCCCAGTATGGTTACAAACCTTGATTACAGTAATGATGTTAGACTTTTTAGCAGCGTATTTTATTCATTGGGCTCAACATCAAGTGTCGTGGCTTTGGAAAATTCATATCATTCATCATACCGATACAAAGGTAGATGTTACAACCTCAAATCGTCATCATCCCTTAGAAGACATGTTAAGATTATTGATGACCCTTCTTACAATTATGATATTAGGCTGTCAACTCTGGATGGTTGCACTTTATCAAGTCCTTTCTATACTCATGTCTCAATACAATCATAGCAATATTAAATATCCCAATAAATTAGATAAATTTTTAAGCTATCTTGTGGTAACACCCGGCATGCACAAAGTGCATCACCATTTTTTAATGCCTTATACAAATTCAAATTATAGCAATATTTTTTCTTGTTGGGATCGAATTTTTGGTACCTATAAATTTTTGCCAATTTCTAAAATTAAATTTGGAATCGATTGTGAAAAAGAAGACATTGATGAAGACATCATGTATCACCTTAAACTTCCTTTTACACATAAATCATGATAGCCGCTTTTATTCCAGCCAGAATAGCCGCAACTCGATTTCCTGCCAAATTACTGCAACCATTAGGAAATTATTCAGTGATTGCAACCACATATTTAAATGCCCTACGCACCAATATATTTAATGACGTATTTGTAGTTACTGATAGCCAATTAATAGCTCATGAAATTGCCGCTATTGGTGGTAAATATATAATGAGCCAAAAAGAACATGAAAGTGGTAGCGACAGAATTGCTGAAGTTATTCATGACTTACCTTATCATGTTATTGTAAATATTCAAGGTGATGAGCCCTTTGTTAATAAAAGTGCTTTAGAAAAATTACTTGAACCCTTTCTTAAAGATAATAGTACCAAAGTGAGTACCCTTGTACAAGAAATGCACAATAAAGATTATATAAACGATCCTAATTATGTTAAATGTGCTATAGATTCACATTTTAAAGCCTTATTTTTTTCAAGAAGTCCCATTCCCTATAATCGAGCCAATATACCAAATCAGGTTTACTACGAGCATATAGGTTTATATGCCTATCAAAAACAAATACTCCAACGTTTTACTAAAACGCCACCTACACCTTTAGAATGCGCTGAGAAAATTGAATGCTTACGATTTTTAGAAATGGGAATTCCAATCGATGTAAGAGTTACAGAGTATATGGGTATTGAAATTGATACCCCTGAAGACTTAATAAAAGCCCAAAATTATTTAAACTCTATTGAAAATAGAATGTAAAAATATACGAAAATTAATGATAACAAAACTATTCCTTATTTTTCTAATTCAGGTTGTTTTTTTATTTGGATTAAAAGCTCAAAAAAAAATAATTTATGGGCATGTATTTGATAAAGAATATCTACAACCTATTAAAAATGTGAGTGTATCAAACAAAAGTGGTCAGGAAGTACTAACGGATTCTTCGGGATATTATCAGATTCCAATTCAAAATAATGACTCTTTATTTTTTTCATTCGATGGTAAAAAAACGGAACAATTTCCTACTAATCCAATTTTTAATTTTAACCTTGATATTTTACTACATATTAAAATTACGAATCTACCTGAAGTAAAGGTTTTTAATAAAAACTATCATCAAGATTCTATTCAAAACCGCAATGAATATGCAAAATATTTTAATTATCGACCCCCAGGGCTAAACCGATTAAGTGACACGAGACAAATCCCAGGTGGTATTGGGGTTGGCTTAGATTTTAACCAAATTATTAATATGTTCCGGTTTAAAAAAAATCGACAATCCGAAGCTTTACAAAATAGACTGCTCTATCAAGAAAAAAATAGTTATATAGATTATAGATTTAATAAATCGTTTGTTCGTAAAATTACCCATCTTTTTGAACCAGACCTTACTAAATTTATGAATCTATATCGCCCAGATTATGAACTTTTAATCTTATGGAACGACCTTGAATTAGCTGTTTATATTCAAAGTTGTTTAGAGCAATTTGTAAGAAGATATTATTATTAATCCGATGTTATAAACAAATAGTTCAAGATTTTTTAATAAAACGTTGATTAAAAATTTTAAAAATTAAAATGTGGCTTTTAAAATAAATTATAAGAAATAAATCATAAAAGTGTAAACTTTTAAGTAACTTTGCCAAAAAATAGCACATGACCCTCGAACAAATTAAAGATGTCCATAATAGAACAGAAGTTCTAAGGAGGTTTCTTTGACCTCGAAAATAAAATTCAAGAATATCAAAACTATCAAAATGTAATCTCGGCTGAAGGCTTTTGGAACGACGTAAAACGCGCACACGATATTCTTAAAAAAAGCCAAGAGCTTAAAAATTGGATTGACAATTTTAATAGCCTACAAACCTTAGTTGACGATTTTTTAATTTGGTTCGATTATTGGAAATCTGGTGAAACTTCTGAAGCTGAAGTACAGAAATATTTTCAAGAACTTATAGTAAAATTAGAATACCTTGAATTTATTTGTACCCTCAATAAACCTGAAGATAATTTGCCCTGTTTTTTACAAATAAAACCAGGGGCTGGTGGAACAGAAAGTATGGATTGGGCAGAAATGCTGTATCGAATGTTTACAATGTTTGTAGATAAACAAGGCTGGAAGTGTTTTGAAATGGATTTTCAGGCTGGTGATGTTGCCGGAATAAAATCTGTTACCATTTTAGTGGAAGGACCTTGGGCTTATGGCATGCTAAAAAATGAATCTGGCGTGCATCGATTAGTTAGAATATCGCCTTTTGATAGTAATGCGCGTCGCCATACATCCTTCGCCTCAGTTTATGTTTATCCTCAAATTGATGACAATATAGAAGTTAATATTAATCCAGCCGATATAGAATGGGAATTTTACAGAAGTGGTGGTAAAGGTGGGCAAAATGTTAATAAGGTTGAAACCGCTGTGCGTTTAAAACACTCGCCATCTGGAATTATCGTAGAGTGTCAAAAAGCCAGAACACAAGGCGAAAACCGAGACATGGCTTATAAAATGCTTAAAAGCCGACTTTATGAATTAGAATTAGAAGCCCAACAAGCCGCCATTGATAGTGCCAACGCTCAAAAAAAGAAAATAGAATGGGGAAGCCAAATTAGAAGCTATGTGTTTCATCCTTATAAATTAGTTAAAGACCATCGTACGAATCTTGAAACCTCACAAGTTCAAAATATTATGAATGGCGATTTGATGTTTTTTATTAAAGGCAATCTCTTGTCATCCATGTTAACAAAATAAATTATTTTATGAAAAAAAATTCTTCAAGCCAAACCGCCATGATTGTAGCCGCTGGCAGGGCAGGACATAGTGCTTTTGAAAACGGCGTCATTTTTAACGATCATGTAGCCCACAAATTTTTGAAATTTCCACTTTCTTTAATACCAAAATTTCGTTTTTTCTTTAATACCTATCTTTCTAAAATTAAAAAATTTCAATCAGTTAGAATCGAAAATCTGACCAGAGCGGCTTATAACGAAGCCAAAATGCTAACTGCTATTAAAAATGGCACAAAACAAATTTTAATTTTAGGCGCTGGAATGGATAGTTTTATCTGTCGCTATCATAATCAATTTCCAGACATCAATATCTACGAAATTGACCACCCAAACACCCAAAATTTAAAAAAACAATTCTTAAAAAAAATACCGTATCATCCCAATACCAATTTTGTCTCTGTAAATTTTGAAAATCAAGACTGGATAAAAGAACTTTCTAAAACTAATTTTGATTTTAAACAACCAGTCTATATTTCTTGGTTGGGTGTAAGTTATTATTTAAAACTTGAATCTTTAGTTTATACCTTTAAAACCTTGTTTAACATGATTAGTAAAGGGAGTCAACTTATTTTAGATTACGGCTTAAAAGATACTTGTTTAGACGCCGTAAGTATTCAAGAAAAGCAGGCTATGCTTGAATTTGTGAGATTGAAAAGCGAGCCCATGCTTAGTTTTTTTGAGCCTGAAGAATTTAAATCCTTGGTCGAAAATTTAGGCTGGATAGAACAAGAACGCATCACAACCGCAACTATTGAATCGCTTTTTCTTAAAGGGTTAGATTTTAAATCTTGTACTTATTTTAACTACGTCTGTTTAGAAAAATAATAGGAAAGTTATTTTTAAAGTTATGTTTAATTAGTATTATTCGGGTCGTTTAACTTATCTTTGGTAACTAAAGCTAATACTTGGCGAAGGGTTTTTTGCATGCCCTCGGGGCTGCCATCTAAAAATATAATATTCCCTTTACCATATTCTGCAAAATTTTTGATAGCCTCAGTCCACATACTAAATAAAATAACGTTGGTATCTAAATTGGCTTGCTTCATTTGTTCAGCGGCTTCACTCATGCCTTTTGCCACTTCTTGACGAAACAACGCCACACCCTGACCCCTTAACATAGCGGCTTCTTTTTCGGCTTGGGCAGAAATTTTGATAGCATTACCCTCGGCTTCAGCAGATTTTGTTTTGGTAATTAGCAAAGCTTGCCCTTCGTTTTCGGCGGCAGCTTTTAAATTGTTGCTGGCTACAACTTTACTCATGCTTTCCATAACCAATTTATCAAAAGTAATGTCGTTTATTTGTAAATCCATTAAATGAAAACCCCATTCTTCTAAGCCATGATCTATTTGATCTTTAACAAAATCTACAATTTCACGTCTCAGTGTCAATACTTCGGCTTGTTTTTTTGTAGCTACAAAACTCCGAATACTGCCTTCAACTGTTCTAATCAAGGCTTGCATAAAATCTTTATCGGTTATAAATTTAAAGGCAACTTTTTTAATGGTTTCTTCCTCAGAATTTTGAACTGAATACAAAAGCATGCTTTTAAAATAAACATTGGCTTGGTCGATGGTAACTGCTTGAAATTCTAATTCTATACTTTGGTTTTGAATGCTCACAACCCTAAATATTTTTTCAAAAAACGGAATCCTTAAATGCAAACCTGGAAAAATGATGCGTCTATATTTCCCAAACAAGGTCATAACATATATTGTGCCTTGATTAACTACAACAAAAGATGTAATAAAGGCTATAACGGCAATAACCAACAGTATAATAATTAAAGGTGTCATAAAAATAATTTTTGTAAAGTTACGTAAAGTATTTTTATAAAAACAAATATTTAACAAAATCTTTGTTTTTTAAAAAAAATATTCATATCTTTGCAATCCTTTTATTTAAGTATGAAGCAAATTAGACATGTTTTTTTATTTATTGGCTTATTAATTGGTTTTTTTTCTTGTAAGCAGGAAAAAGAAAATAGCGACCTTTTTTTTGAAAAAATAAGAACCAATAAAAAAAATATTGAAATTTTTATGAGGGCTATGCCTAAAGGGGGCGATTTACACCATCATTTTGCTGGGTCTATTTACCCTGAAACGATTTTAAAATGGGCAATTAAAGATAATTTATATTTAGATTTATCTAATTATACAATAAATCACGAAAAACCCAAGCAGAATTTTATAGAATTAAAAAATATAACCTCAAGACCCGATTATGAATCCTTAAAAAATAAGATTCTACAATGGTGGTCGGTTCGCGACTATACGCCTGATTTTTATCCATCACATTCATTATTTTTTGAAACTTTTACAAAATTTATACAAATAGTTCCCAAAAACCACCCTGAAGGTTTACTTGAAATTAAGAATAGGGCTAAGCTAGAAAATGTGAGCTATATTGAAACAATGTTTGTGCCTATACAATCCTTAATTCAAACAGATTATTTATCAAGTTTTAACCAGAAACTTCGGCAAGACGCTTTAACTCAAAATAAAGACATTATTTTACAAGATTTAGAAATGATGTACCAAGATTTTATTAAGAATGGCGCCGAAAATGAAGCCGTTGAATATAATAAAAAAATCATTGAAGATAATCATTATAAGTATCAAATAGACGATAGTAATTTTAGCTTAAGATATCAAAATTATGTTATAAGAACAAACCCGCCAGTAGATGTTTTTGAATCGTTGGTATTAGGATTTATGTCGGCTGAGAAATCTTCCCTAGTTGTGGGCGTTAATATTGTGGCACCTGAAGATAACGAAGTAGCGATGAATGATTATTGGTTACACATGATTATGTTCGAGTTTTGCCATAAAAAATTTCCCAATGTAAAATATGCATTACATGCTGGTGAACTCACCCATAATTTAGCGCTTCCGGAGCAACTTTCTGATCATATTAAAATGGCGCTTGAAATTGCTGGCGCCAATCGTATTGGGCATGGTGTGGATATCGCTTCAGAAACAAACGCCCCAAAACTACTAAACTTTATGAAAGAACAGCATATTCCTATCGAAATTAACCTAACTAGTAACGAATTTATTTTAAATGTTAAAAATGAAAACCATCCTATAGAACTCTATTTTAATAATAAAATTCCGATTGTTATTAGTACAGATGATGCTGGTATTTTAAGAACAGACCTCACCACACAATTTGTTGAGTTGGCTTGGCGGTACCCACATTTTAAATATTCAGACATAAAACAATTTATTTATAATAGTCTTGAATATTGTTTTATAGAAGAACCCACTTTAAAAAAACGCTTAATTCAAGATTTAAACCAACGCTTTACTATTTTTGAAGAAAATATAAAAAAAGATTTTCAATAACAAGCCAATAATATTTATGCATCGTTTTAAAAAACAACTTTGGGTATTTTTAATATTTTTAACAACTTTATATTCTTGTAAAAAAACAAGTCCCGATAATGAGGTTACCAATGCAGCAATATATCAAATTGGTCGTTTTGATAGCGTCTCAAAGGGGCATTATGAAGGTGTAGAATCCTATACTTCTATAAGTTCATTAGTAGATTTTGGTTTTGGAGCCTATCAAAATTTTCAGGCAAATTTAATTGTATTAGATGGTGTGTTTTTTAAAACTACCAGTGCAGGTTTGCAAAGAGCCGGGCTCCCGTATAGTTCCGACTCTAGTTCATTTTCAATTACTTGCCGTTTTCATAGCGATTTAAATATAAACTTTAATGGTAAAATTGGGGGACTCAGTCAAATGCAAACACTCTTAAAACCTTATTTAAAAGACACAATAAATACCTTATATGCCATAAAGATTGTTGGTGAGTTCGATTCAATATCTACCCGTATTCCCAAACTTCAAACCCAACCCTTTCCAATTTTAGATTCAGTTTTAAAGTACCCTTTTGTGTTTAATCTTAAAAATACCACTGGTACTTTATTAGTTTATTATATACCTCAAAAATACAAACAAGCAACACCCACTGGATTTCATTTTCACTTCATAGATAATAATAGATTAAGTACTGGGCAAGTTGTAAATATGAGCCTCAATAATGCAAAAGTGGATATAGGTGCCTATAAATCGCTTCAAATTTTAGGTTCTTACGCAATATCCAAGCCTTAAATTTTTCTAAAAAGTCTTTTATTCATAATAAACAAAAATCAAGATTTTATCAATTTTTTTAAGTAGCTTTGCACCCAAAAATCAATAATTTATAGCGCATGCAATTTTATATTTCAAAGAAAAAAATGTATCAAATCGACGAGAAAAACACCGTAGATACGTTAAAACAACATTATCACATTAACCGTATAACTAAACTTGAAATATACCAGGTTTATCAGTTTAAAAATATACGTATAAAAAATAAAGAAGCCATTGCTTTTCAAATTTTAGCTGAAAAATTTACCGATGATTTAAAAACCAACCTAATAATTCCTAAAACTGCCTTTGCACTACAAGTGGCGCTTTTACCCGGGCAATTTAATCAAAAAATTGACAGTGCTACCCAATGTATTAAAATTTTATATCCAAAATCTAATCCTAAGGTTTCTCAAAGCACATTATATATTTTTCATGGCAATCTTTCGCAACAAGACCAACAGATTATTAAAAATTTTCTTATCAATCCTATCAACAGTTTCGAAGTTTCAAATTCTAAGAGAAAGAAAGTTACAGTACCCCCAAAACAGAATTTACATACAATTATATTAAAAAACTTTTGGCATATTGATAACCAGCAAGCCCAAACTTTAATTGCAGACTATGCGCTTGCGTTAACCCCACAAGATATTTTATTCTTAGCTAAACACTACCAGAAATTAAATAAGTATCCTTCGGTATTAGAATTAAAAATTTTTGATACGTATTGGTCAGACCATTGTAGGCATAAAACCTTTAATACTATTATTAACAACATTCAATATCCAAATAATGATTTTGGTTTGTTTTTGAAATCTTTAGTAGCATCTATTCAAAATAAACTTCTTGACGTGGGTAAAAAAGACTTAACTTTAATGAATTTAGCCACTTGGAGTGCCCGATATTTAAAGAAACATGGCAAACTTGAAGATGTTGAAATTTCTGATGAAGTAAATGCTTGTAGTGTTTTTGTAAACGTTAAGAATAACGGACAAAGCGAAAAATGGTTAGTGCAATTTAAAAATGAAACCCATAATCATCCTACCGAAATTGAACCTTTTGGCGGTGCGGCAACCTGTATTGGTGGTGCTATTCGCGATCCTTTAAGTGGCAGAAGTTATGTGTTTCAAGCCCTTAGAATAAGCGGTAGTGCCGATTTAAACGATGAAAATCTTATCCAAAGATATCCAGAAAAAATACCACCATTTTTAATTTCAAATCAAGCGGCTAAAGGATTTTCAAGCTATGGTAATCAAATTGGTTTAGCCACAACTTTGGTAAAAGAGTTTTATCATCCCGGTTATCGTGCCAAACGTTTTGAACTTGGTGCTGTTGTAGGCGCTTCACCCTACCAAAATATTCTTCGTAAAAAACCCCAAAAAGGTGATTGGGTGCTCTTATTAGGCGGTCGCACCGGACGCGATGGCATTGGCGGTGCCACTGGATCTAGCAAAACAATCAATCATAACGCCGTGCTACAAAATATCGCCGAAGTACAAAAAGGCAACGCTATTGAAGAACGAAAATTACAACGCTTGTTCAACAACCCCGAATTTTCTAAAAAAATAAAAAAATGTAACGATTTTGGCGCTGGCGGCATTCCAGTAGCTATTGGCGAACTAGCCCCCGGTGTTACTGTTTTTTTAGATAAAGTAAAACTTAAAAGTCCTAATCTCGAATATCATGAAATCCTTCTGAGCGAGTCACAAGAACGCTTAGCCGTTGTTGTATCCAAAAATGATATGCCTCATATTTTAAAATTAGCCAAAAACGAAAATGTTGAAGCCAGCATTGTAGCAGAAATTACGAATGATAAATGCTTTGTAGTTAAATGGAAACAAAAGACTATTTTAAGTTTACCGCGAATTATTTTAGATACGAATGGACCAAAAGAAAAAACAGCGGTTCACATAGATTCTACCTGGCGTTGGCAAGATTGCTTTCAGATGATTCCTTTTGAAACCTGGACTCAATTTTTAAGCCATAAAAATATTTGTAGTCAAATAGGACTCACCGAAATGTTTGATGCCACAATTGGTACAACAACTGTGCTCATGCCGTTGGGGGGCAAATATCAACTGAGCCCAAGTCAGGTATCGGCTCAAAAACTACCTTTTATTCAAAATGAATCCGCACCAATCAGTTTGGTTGCTTTTGGCTTCGACCCATATTTATGCGAAGCCAATCCATTCTTAGGTGGGCTTTATGCCAATATCGAAGCCTTATCTAAATTAGTTGCCTGTGGAGCAGATTTTACCAAAGTTCATTTTAGTTACCAAGAGTATTTTCCAAAATTGAATGATAATCCTACACGCTGGTCTTTACCCTTCTTATGTTTATTAGGCGCCAGTTATTTTCAAGAGAATATGGCTTTAGCAGCCATTGGCGGTAAAGATAGCATGAGCGGTAGCTATCAAGATCTTGATGTGCCGCCTAGTTTTGTGGCTTTTGGCTTTACTACAATTCATACTAATAATATCGTTTCCAACGAATTTAAACAAGCCGGTTCGTTTATTTATTTATTACATTTTTCTAAAAATGATAAGCAATGCCCCGATTGGGAAGCCTTAAAAGCTAATTACAAATGGTATCATCAACTCGTTCAAGATAATAAAATATTGTCGGGGCGTGCTTTAGAGGTAGGTGGATTAGTCGAAGCCATTTTTAAAATGAGTATTGGTAATAAAATAGGTTGTAACATTCAAACCAAACTTAACATTTCTGAAGCGCATTATGGCTATATAGTTTTTGAATCAAAAGCGGTAATTCAACATCCTAATTTAAGTCTTCTTGGTAAAACCAACTCAAAAGTATCAATTAGCATTAATGAAAACAGTATATCTTTAAATAAAGCCATTGCTTGTTGGCAAAATCCTTATAAAAATGTATTTAAATCCTCAGAGGATGCTCAGCAAGATGCGCCTTTAAATCAACACGATATAAAATTATCAACACCTCTAAAAAAGAGTATTGAAAATAAGGCATCAATTTTGACACCATATTTTAATTTAAAAAAGATTGAGGTTTGTTTGCCAATTTTCCCTGGTACAAATTGCGAATATGATACAAGTTTTAGTTGGCAAAAGGTTGGTGTTCAAGCGAATCCTTTTGTTTTTTTAAATATGACGCCTGCCGATATCAAGCAGTCTATATTAACACTTAAAAAAAGAATCGAACGAAGCCAGATTGTATGTTTAAGTGGTGGTTTTTCTTTAGCCGACCAACCCGAAGGGGCTGGCAAGTATATTGCAATTGTTTTAAAGAATACAATAATTTTAGATGCCTTAGAGAAATTTTGGCAGCGTGGCGGACTTATTTTGGGCATTTGTAATGGCTTTCAGGCTTTAGTTAAATCGGGATTACTACCCTTTGCTAATTTTAGTGGTGATATTCAAAACGATGCCACATTATCACATAATAAAATTAATAAGCATTATTCGGGAATTGTACAAACAAAAATTGTTTCAAATCATTCGCCTTGGTTACAAGGCACAAACATTGGTGATATCCATGCTATGGCAATATCGCATGGCGAGGGACAGTTACAAATGAGTGCGAAGGCGCTTAAAAGAGTTATTAATAATTCTCAAATTGGGAGTCAGTACGTAAACTTAGAGTGTGTGCCAACAATGTCGTATCCTTTTAATCCTAATGGCTCGGTTATGGGAATAGAAAGTATTTGTTCTCCAGATGGCAGAATCTTTGGAAAGATGGGGCATTCAGAACGCTATACACCGTCATTATATCAAAATATACCCAATTTTAATCCTTTGCCAATTTTTGAAAATGCGGCAAGATATTTTCGTATTTAAAAAATTTTCAAAATGTAATTTCAAAAACAAAAATGTAGTCTTAGTTTTATAAAAAATAGCGGGCTTACTATTTTGTCAATATTGAAATTTTAAAAAAATCGTTTTGAAAATTAAACAAAAAGTGAAATATTCTATTTTCTATGAGTCAATATGGTTTAAACATTCAATTGAAAGCAGGGTTAAAATGTTAATGTTTTGTTAAATTTTTAATTTTTTGTTAATTTATTGATAAAATTCATATCTTGCTCAAAACAATTTAATTAAAATTTAAATAAAATTTATGAAGCATGTAAAAAATTTTTTTATAATTACCCTGACTTTTTTATTTTTAATGGGTCAATCCTTGCAATCGTTTTCACAAGGCACTCAGGTAAAAATTAAAGTGATAGGAGACGATAAAATGCCGGTGCAGGATGCCAATATTGAAGTTGCTGGAAATTCTACATTGAACGGACAAACAGATTCTAATGGTTTATTTACCTTGAATGTAACAGGGGTGTTAAATCTAAAAATTTCGCATATTAGTCATCTAACCAAGTCAATAAAAATTGATAATAAATCGGCCAATGTTACTGTAACCTTAGAAAATGCAAATTCAACCTTACAAGACGTAATTGTTACAGGTTATACCTCACAAAAGAAGCAGGACATTACAGGCGCCGTAACAGTGGTAAAGGTATCAGAACTCAATAATCAAACCAATTCTAGTGTAGCTTCAGGTTTACAAGGTTTAGCCGCAGGGGTTACCGTATCTTCTAGTGGTGCACCAGGTTCGCAACCCACAGTGCTCATTCGTGGTATTCAATCTTTAAGTTTAAACAATTCGCCTTTATATGTTATCGATGGGGTGCCTACCAGTAGTTTAAGCGATATCAACCAAAACGACATTTTGAATATACAAGTTCTAAAAGATGCAGCCTCGGCAGCTCAGTATGGTTCTCGAGCAAGTAATGGGGTGGTTTTAATAACAACCAAAAGAGGCACAGGTGGATTAAAATTAAGTTATGATGCGTATTGGGGAATTCAAACAGCTGGTAAAGGCATCGAATTTTTAAATCCTCAGGAGGATGCAGATTTAACATGGTTGGCTTTTAAAAATTCTGGCGTTGACCCCTCAAGTGCCCAATATGGTAGTGGTACAACGCCTATTATACCCGATGTTTTATTTTCGTCAGGCGGTGGCGGTGTTAGTGGTATTTCTTTTTCAAGTCCTTATGCCAATCCAGCATTATACAACTATCCCGATTATTTTATTATTAATGCCAATAAAACAGGTACCAACTGGTATAACGAAATTCTTAATAACGCACCACAACAAAATCATAATATCAGCATAAGCACGGGAGGTCCCAATGGTAAAGCCTATTTTGGACTTAATTATTTTAATCAACAAGGTATTGTGATACACACCAATTACGAAAGATATCAAGCTAGAATAAATACGGAATATATTATTAAAAAAGTTGTAAGAATTGGTGAAAATGTATCCTTGTCGTATTCAAGAAATACAGGAATTAATAACCAACAAGAAGGGAATCCAATAAACATAGCCAATCGTCAAAAAACAATCATCCCTGTTTATGATATTGGTGGCAATTTTGCTGGTACAAGAGGTCAAGATTTAGGATCAACCTCAAATCCTGTAGCCGACCTAACGTGGGCTAAAGATAATAGTAATAAAAATTATCGTATCATTGGTAATGCTTATTTAGAAGCCGACATTTTAAAATCGTTAACCTTTAGAACCAGTTTTGGTGGTGAATTTAATTTTGGTAATTATTATAGGTATCAATATCAAACTTTTGAAAATGCCGAAAACACGCCCTCAACCAGTTTTGTAGAAGGCTATTATAGTAATAAACAATGGACTTGGACGAATACCTTAGCTTTTAAGAAAATTTTCAAAGAGAAACATAATTTTTTGGCCTTAATTGGTACTGAAGCAATAGAAACCTCAGGCAGAAATTTAGAAGGTTCCAGAGTAAATTATTATGTAAACGACCCTGCTTATAGGTCAATCAATACAGGAAACCCACCTAATGCAGTGTCGGGTGCACCGTCTCAAATTGGAAGACTTTTTTCGGTTTTTGGTAAAGTCTCTTATAATTACGATTCAAGATATTATTTTGATGGAAATTTAAGACGTGATGGGTCTAATGTATTCAGTCAAGCCAATCAATTTGCGGTATTCCCTTCTTTTTCCGTGGGCTGGGCTTTAAACAACGAAAAATTTTTGAATCAAGTGAATTGGATAAATCAGTTAAAATTACGTCTTGGTTGGGGACAAGTAGGTAATCAATATATACCAGCCTTAAACCCATATAATACGTATTTGTCAAGTTTAGCCAATTCTAGTTACGATTGGAATGGTACTAAAAATTCAGTCATTCCAGGCTTTTATAATAACCAGCTTGGTAACCCTAATGGTAAATGGGAAGTAAATACCTCTACCAATATTGGGGTTGATGCCAGCTTTTTTCAAAACAAATTGAGCATATCTATCGACCTCTATCAAAACAAAATTACCGATTTACTGTATCAAGCACCACTTAATAATGTAACACAAGGAAATGTTACAGCACCTTATATTAATATTGGTGCTATGACCAACAAAGGGCTGGATGTATCTATAACGTATCGTGGTGAAACACAGTCTAAATTTACCTATTCTATTACTACAAATATTACAAGTTATCGCAATGAAATTAATTACCTTTCTAACAATGTATCCTATTTTGATGCAGGCGCATGGCGAAATGGAAACTTTGTGAGGAATCAGGTAGGAAATCCTATCTCATCGTTTTATGGTTATCAAGTGGTAGGATTTTTTCAAAATTCCGCCGATACAGCCAAATATAATCAAGTAGATAAAGGCATTGGTAGATATCGTTATGCCGATGTCAATGGTTATGATACAAATGGTAATCTAACGGGCGCCCCTGATGGTAAGGTTGATCAAGCCGATAGAACCTTTATTGGCAACCCCAACCCGCAATTTACGTATGGTATTAATATTAATTTAGGTTACAGAAACTTCGATTTAACATTATTCTTTTATGGCGTACAGGGTAGGGATGTCATAAACTACGAAGCTTGGTGGCGTGATTTTTATGCTACTTTTGTTGGTGCAAAGTCGAAAGATGCGCTCTATAATTCATGGTCTCCCTCCAATCCAAATGCCCGCTTACCGATTGTAGAAACATCCGGAAATTTTAGCAATTCAAATGTCTTTAATTCGTCTTTAGTTGAAGATGGTTCATTTTTTAGACTCAAAAATTTTATTTTAGGTTATACAATTCCTAGTAAACAACTTAAAAAAGCTGGCATCGAAAAACTTCGCTTTTATATACAAGCCACTAATTTGTTTACTATTACCAAATATCGTGGTTTAGACCCAGAATTTCAAAGCCAAAATGGCAGTACCACAGCTTTTGGTATTGACTACGGTAACTATCCCGTCTCAAAATTTTATAATGTTGGTTTAACTCTTAATTTTTAATTTTATTAATATGAAAAAATATATATATTCAGTTCTTTTTATTGTTTTAGCAATCATTATTGTAGCGGCTTGTGACAAAAGTTTTTTACAGACAAGTCCTTCAGCAGTTTTAGATGAAGAAATTCTTACAGATAAAAAGGGCGTAGAAGGCTTGTTAGTAGGTGCTTATTCGTTATTAGACGGTGTGGGTGCTGGTGGAAATCAATGGGCATCTTCGGGTGATAATTGGGTTTATGGCAGTATAGTAGGTGGCGAAGCCAATAAAGGGAGTGCCGATGGCGACCAACCCGATATTCAACCCCTGATGCGTTTTAATGCACTGTCGAACAACGCCTATCCTAACGATAAATGGCTGGTATTATACGAATCGATTTCAAGATGCAATAAAGCCTTAAAAGTTCTTGCCAAAGCTACTTCGATTGCTGCTGCAGAGGCTACAATCTATAAAGCCGAACTTTTATTCTTACGCGGCCATTATCATTTTGAAGCCAAAAAAATATGGAATAATATTCCTTATGTGGATGAAAATAATACTGCTAAAATTTTAAGCAATACAACTGATGTTTGGCCTAAAATTGAAGCAGATATGCAATTTGCTTTCGATAATTTACCCAATACCCAACCCAATATTGGTAGAGCCAATAAATGGGCGGCCGCTGCTTATTTAGCTAAAATAAAAATCTTTAGAAAAGATTTTGCTGGTGCCAAACCTATTTTAGATAATGTGATTGCGAATGGTACAAATTCCGCTGGTGTAAAATATGATTTATTTGAAAACTTTTACGACAATTTTAATTTTGAAACTTCTAATGGTAAAGAAGCCGTTTTTCAAATTCAATACTCGGTTAACGATGGGTCGCCTGGTAACGAAAATGGTAATTATGGTAATCAGCTAAATTTTCCTTATGGTACAGGACCTGTAGGTTGTTGTGGTTTCTTTCAACCCTCCCTTGATTTAGGAAATTCATATCAAGTAAACGCACAAGGCTTACCCATTGCCTTCAGTAATGACCCTACTACAGGCTATAATGCCATTAGAGAACTCAAAACAGATTTGGGTATTGAAAGTGATGACGCTTATACAATTGACACAAATGCACTTGACCCAAGAATCGATTGGACGATAGGTAGAAGGGGTATTCCTTTTTTAGATTGGGGTATTGATGCGGGTAAATCGTGGATTCGCGACCAACCTTATGGTGGACCATACTCCTCTATTAAAAATATTTTTAGAAAATCACAAAAAGGCAGTGGTTCGGGAACGGCTACAGCCACATGGGGATCAGAACAAACCTCGGCTATTAACTACAATATTATACGTTTTGCCGATGTGTTATTATGGGCGGCTGAATGCGAAGTTGAGGTTGGTAGTTTAACCAAAGCTAAAGATTATGTGAATAGGGTAAGGGCTAGGGCGTCTAATCCAAACGGATTTGTTAAAAAAGACGATGGAACAAATGCGGCTAATTATAAAATTGGTTTATATAGCGATGCTAATTTTACCAACCAAGATTTAGCAAGAGACGTCGTACGATTTGAAAGAAAATTAGAATTAGCTATGGAAGGACATCGATTTTTTGATTTGGTTCGTTGGAATACTTTTCAAACTACTTTACAAAATTACGTGAATTACGAAGGCTCTAAAATACAATGTGTTGCTGGCACCATTGTGGTAAAACCAACGCACAATTATTTTGCCATTCCATTGTCGCAAATAGACCAAAGTCTTGACCCAACTGGTGTGTTTCTTTTAAAACAAAATACTGGTTATTAATATTTGTTAATTGTAACATGTTCATTAAGTACAACCTTTTTCTTTAAATGCCTATTGATAGGAATCAAAAATAGCTATAAAAGCACCTTAACTATAACATTTAATTTTTATGGTTAAGGTGTTTTTTTATAAAAATTTATTGTATCTTCGCTTTTAAAATATTTGTAACAACATGGATAGTCTTAAAACTGAAGTAATCCTAAATTATTTAAATAAAGTCAGAGCGGCTCATAAGGAACTCACTAAAAAAGAAGCCTTCAAAGATTTATTAAATAGATTATATGTAGGTCATCAAGAGGTTGAAGCGATTATCGATAAAATTTCAAGTGGTGCCGAAGCAACTATTTTAAATATACCACGAAAGGATAAAGTGCATAAAGGCAGTGCGGATACGCTTTACAATAAAATAATTATTGAATTTGAAAATGACCTAAAAACCTCCTTGAAACATGCTAAAGAACAAATGGCTGGTTATTTATTGGGACTTTTCAATACGGGTGAAGGTTATAATTTTACCTTAATCATATCTGATTTTATTCATTGGAAAATTTATGCCCCAGATTTAAGTCAGATTAGTATTTTAAGCACTCTTAAAGAAAACGAATTAATACTTAACGAACTTGAGAGTGCCTCTTTTGTGTTAGATGAACATAATACCGAAGATTTTTATTTTTGGATTGACCGGTTCTTATTTAAAGAGCAAAAACAACACGCTACCTTAAAAAGAATCGAAGAGTCTTTTGGCAGTAAAAGTAATGTTTTTATTGAATCTATTCTTGAGTTTAGTTCTATTTTTGCAGATATTAAAAAGTATGGGGACATCCAAGTTTCTTTTGAGCAATGGAAAAAGTTTTTATCGATAGCTTATGGCAGTTTTGAGGCTACAGAACATCATTTTTTGATTCATACGTATTTAAGTGTTTTTTCTAAAATGTTGGCTTATAGCGTTGTTAGCAATAAAGATTTTATTAATGACGATGAACTTCGAGGTATTTTAAGTGGACGTATTTTTCATCAATATCATATTCAGAATTTTGTTAATAATGACTTTTTTCATTGGGTGATCTTAGAACGTAATTTTATAAGTTTGAAAAAGATTTTTAGACTCATAGCCCAAGAGATTTCAGCTTATGAATTTAATAAGGTTGAAGAAGATATTTTAAAAGGCGTTTATCAAGAACTCATCGATTTAGATACGCGGCAGGCACTTGGCGAATATTATACCCCTGATTGGCTTTGCGAAAAAATTGTTAATGAATTTGATTTTTTGGGTACAGATAAAATTTTAGACCCGGCTTGTGGTAGCGGCTCGTTTTTATTAGCGGCTATTCATCGCCTTAAAAAAATGAATAAACATTTGAGTGTTCAAGAGATTAATAATTGTATTTATGGGATTGATATTCATCCTTTAAGTGTTCAAATTACTAAAACCAATATTTTGTTAGCTTTAGGACCTGATATTAGCAAGTATAAAAAACCCATTCATTTAAATATTATTTTAGCCAATACCTTGCTGGCACCCGAGGGCATTAACAATCTTTTTGGTGATGAGTTTACGATGTTAATCGACAAAGAAGCCCTTATTTTAAATACCCAAATTTTTGATGATGAACATTTATTCGATGAATCTTTAGAACTCTGTGAGGATTTAGCCGAGCAAACTATGCATGGTACAAAAGTACCTAAAGATATATTTGAAAGAAATTTAAAAAAACGTTATCTCAAAAATGGATTTAATTCTCAAATCATAGATAGTTTTTACAAAGTTTATGAATCGCTAAAACATGTTAAAGAAAGAGGTAGAAATGGGATTTGGAAATTTATTATCCAAAACTTGTATATGCCCTATTTCTTTCATAAAAAATTTGATTATATTGTTGGCAATCCACCGTGGTTTACTTTTAGTTCTATAAAGAATATTGAATATCAAAACCAGTTAAATGGGCTTGCAGAACATTACGATTTGAAACCTGATAAAGTGGCAAATTTCCCACATTTAGAAATTGCGGCTATTTTTTTAAGTTATTGTAGTAGTTATTTTTTAAAAGATACTGGAAAACTGAGTTTTGTGTTACCTAGAAGTTTTTTTAATGCCGACCATCATAACAATACCCGATCGGGCAAAGCGAAAGGATTTAAATTAACGCAGATTTGGGATTTAGCCGATGTATCGCCCTTATTTAGGATACCAAGCTGTGTGCTTTTTGCCGATAAAGTTGATAAAGGAAAAAGATCGTTACCAGCCGCAGGATTAACGGGAAGGATTTTTGCAGGGCATTTACCAAGCCATAACTGTAGTTATATGATGGCGGCACCTAAAATTACGGAAACATCTCAAAAATGGTTTTATGTTCAGCAAGGACAATCGACGGCTTTTTCAACACGGAAATTAAAATTACAAACCAAAGAAAATCCATATAAAAATCTATTTAAACAGGGTGCTACGATAGTACCACGTTCTTTTTATTTTATTCAATTAGACCAAGTTGAACCAGACGATTGGGAGGATAGGATTATTTGTATAAAAACCTCAAAAGAAATTCAAACTTTTGCCAAACCGCCATGGAAAAATTTAAATTTTTATGGTAGGGTAGAAAGTAATTTTATTTTTAGAACAGCTTTATCCAAAAACATTTTACCTTTTGCACTTTATAAACCCGATTTAGTGGTTTTACCTATTTTAATTGAGAAAAATGAGATGCATGAAAAGACCATTAAAATATATTCAGCGTTGGGTTTATTACATGAAGGCTATAGTTATGCCTCAAAATATTTTCAAGACCTTGAAAATGTTTGGAAAATTCATTGTACAGAAAAAAATAAAAAAATATCATCTGACAAATATTTAAATTGGCAAAATAAAATAATTGATCAAAATTTAAATGCACCTTATTTGGTACTTTATAATGCAAGTGGTAAGGACGCTAATGCAACCCTTGTAAAAAGGAAAGACATTGATTTAGAACTTATTGTAGAAAGTGCTACTTATGTATTTTATACTAAAAGTCTTAAAGAATGTTATTATTTAACGGCAGTATTAAATTCTGCTACACCGAATTTAATGATGAAAGATTTTCAGGCGCGCGGTTTATTTGGTGCCAGGTCGGTTCATAAAAAAATCCTTGATATTTATTTTCCGCAATTTAACCCGAAGGATGATAAACATAATCGGCTTGCCGACATTAGCAAAAATGCCCATCAAAAAGCAATTGAGTTTCTTAAAAAAATTGATCCAACCCAAAAAGTAGAAGGGTTATTCTTAGGTAAAATTCGTTTGGATATCAAAAAGCATTTACAATCAGAAATGAAAGACATTGACGGATTGGTAAAGCAAATTATTGGGTAGTTTAAAAACAAATTATATATTGACTCATACAGATTTTTTAAATTTCATTATATTAAATTTATTGTAAATATTGTTACTAAGTAATATAATTTATTCATTTTATTCTCTTGTTTTAATCATCACAAATATTTTCAAGTTCAGCAAAAATTGTCAATGGCTTTTCTATTTTTGACATCAAAAGGTTTAAAAATTTACCCCATTGTGATATGTTAATTTCTATATCATATTTCTCATTTAAGTAAATTAATTGTTTTTCAATTTCGGTCATAGGCAGGCTATTGGCAATTTTTAATAAATCTAAACGCATTAGTAAATCCTTAGTAAAAACACGTTTAGCATCAAAAAAAGTAATTGATTTCAGAAATGCTTCAGTTGTAGATGAATTCAAAAGAATGATTGCAAAAACAGCAAACTCGATGTTATCAAAACCAATAAAATAACAAGTATCATCTAACATAACCGGTTTATAGTTTTGTGGCAAAACCAGTGTAAAATGATACGTTTTATACAATCCCGAAATTGCAACTTTGAAAGGTTTGAAAGCATAATCCCCAATTCCAAATATTGAAAACAAGGGCTTCCCTTTATAAATGCTTGATTTTCTAGACTGAAAACTAAAAATATTTTTTTCTAAATACGAATAGGTTTTAGGGTATAAATGTTTTAAGTATGTTGTGTCTTGTCCAACTTTTGTTTGTGTAACAATTGTATGTTTTCTTGTTTTTTTTATGACAGTATTTTTTAAGTCAGAACTTTTTAAAAAGCCATAAATCAAATCTGGTTCAATTTTTATTTTATCTACTTGATTATTTACAAAATAGTCGTTTATGCTTTCTAATTCCATAATTGAAGCACAATCATGTTTTATGCCTTGTCTCCATTCAAATTGACAAATACCATCAAAGTCTTTAGTTTTATTATAGTCATTATAATTGGAGACAAATTTATTTTGAAACCACCCAAAACATAATTTATTTTTTAAATTATAAAAATCATATTCTGTGCAACTAAAACTTGGCATTAAGTTGAATTGACAATAAAGAAAAGATGCTTCAACTGAAACATTAAATTCTTTTTTGCTATCTATACAATATTTTTCTATTTTACCAATTCTTAATTTTTTAACTTTTTGGTCGTAAAGAATGTTTTTTATAACAGCATTCTTTACCAATAGTGCTAAGAAACAATTTAAATTTTGGAACGATTCAATAAGCCTTAAAGTAATATATTCTGCAATATCAAAATTACCTTTTCCTGTAATTGAATCTAATCCATTTAGATTTTTAATATTTGATTTTTGGGGTATATTCTTATCGCTAAGATATGCAATAATATCTTCTACATTAGCCTTGTCCTTTATCATTTCTCGTAAACGGAGTGTCGTTGAGTAATCGCCAGTTCTTTCTTTTGATATAAACGAGCAGCTTACAAAATCGAGTTTAGTCGATTGTGTTTTTGAATCATCAATTTTATCGTAAACAAATATCAATAAATTGTATCCAAGCCCATAAATTTTTTGTTTAACATCTTTAAAAGGGCAAGATGATTGAGGTTGTTTTATGGATGTAACTTTAATATCTGTTAAAATATTTTCTGAAGATAAATCAATACCATTAGCAGACGAACCTATTGTAGTTAGGTATATAGAGGATAATTGCTCTTTAAATTTATGTTCAATATAAGTTCCTACTGCTTTCCCGTATGTTACACCAAATAGTGAATTATTTTGGATTTTTGACTCTGATATGCAAAAAGCAATGGCTTCAGATTTTAGTTTCATTTTTGTTAGCTTTACTTTCATTATTATTGAGTAATTTTAAAAATGTACTATTTGATTTATAGCAAAGTTACATCAAATTAATTTTAAAAAAATATTTTTTTTAAAATCTTGACTTCTATTCACATTATGTTGTTTTTTTAACGTATTTTTGCTTAATTTTTATTGCAATTAAAATAAAGCGTATGCCTAAAAATAAAAACACTTTATATGTGTGTTTCGTAATGGCATGGCTTTTAATGGCTTGTAAAACTAAAACAACATTTACTATTTTATTGCCCTCACATACCAATATTTATTTTAAAAACACAGTTCCAGAAAATGATTCCTTAAATATTTTAGACTATCCTAATATTTATAACGGCGGTGGAGTAGGGGTTGCCGATTTCAATGGCGATAGCCTATTAGACCTCTACTTTGTTGGCAATTTTGTGGATGATAAACTTTATCTAAATAAAGGAAATTTTCAATTTCAAGATATCACTGCAGCGGCAGGTATTTTAAAAGATGACATTTGGGGTAGGGGTGTTTCGGTTGTTGATATAAATCAAGACGGTTGGATGGATATTTATTTAACCGGAACTTTATCGCCACATTCAAAACAACGTGAACATCTTTTATATGTCAATCAAGGCTGTCCCAAGGGTCAAACGCCACATTTTATTGAAAGCTCAAAAGATTATGGTCTTAACGATACCAGCCATTCTACCCAATCTTATTTTTTTGATTACGATCATGATGGCGACCTCGACCTGTTTTTAGTAAACAATGTTATCAATCCCAAAGAATATACCAATATTTATCGCCCTAAATTTTTATTGGGTGAACATAAAAATACCGATAAATTATACAGAAATGATTTTGATAAAAATCTGAATCATCCTTATTTTACAGATGTTTCGCAACAGGCAGGTATTTTAATTGAAGGTTATGGACATGCCGCCGCTATTGCCGATGTTAATCATGATGGTTGGCTGGATATTTATATTAGCAACGACTTTTTAAGTAATGATGTTCTATATATCAATCAAAAAAATGGCAGTTTTAAAAATGAGATTCAAAGCTATTTAAAACATAGTTCTTACAATTCAATGGGCAATGATATTGTTGATATCAATAATGATGGTCTTGCCGATATCATGAGTTTAGATATGAACCCCATCACCAATTATCGTAAAAAAATGATGTTAGGTTCTGTACCTTATTTAACATATATCAATAATAAATTATATAACTATGAGTTTCAATACGTGCATAATGTGTTACAGTATAATTTAGGTAATTATCCTGTTCAAACTAAGGATTCGGCTACGCATCCTATTTTTGGCGATATTGCCTATTATAGTGGTATTGCAGAAACCGACTGGAGTTGGACGCCCTTAGTTGCCGATTTTGATAACGATGGATTAAAAGATATGATAATTACCAATGGTTATCCCAAAGATATTACTGACCACGATTTTATTAATTATCGACGTGAAGTGGGTAATTATGCTACAAAATCGATGCTTTTAGAACAAATTCCTCAAGTCCCTTTAAAAAATGTAGCGTATAAAAATCTTGGCAATTTACAGTTTCAAAATGTCTCCGAAAATTGGGGATTTGTAACTCCCGATTACGCCACTGGCGCTATGTATGCCGATCTTGACAATGATGGCGATCTAGACCTTATTGTTAATAATACCAATCAAAATGCTACTCTCTATCAAAATAATTTTAGAGACCAAAATTTGCATGAAAGCCATTATTTTCAAGTGGTTTTAGAGGGTGATACACCCAATGTTCAAGGTATTGGGAGTCAGGTAGAATTATATTGTGGTCATCTGCATCAATATCAAACCAAAATGGCGTCGCGCGGGTATTTATCGTCAGCCGAACAACCGCTTTTTTTTGGTTTAGGCTCTGAAACTAAGATTGATTCTTTAATAATACGTTGGGCTAATGGAAAAAAGCAAAGATTCGTGAATTTGAGTATTGACGCGGCTTTTAAGGCAAAATATTCTCAAAATAATGTCATTGAAAACCAAAATTTAACTTTTGTACAGCAAACATTTCACGAAATTACGCAAGCCTCAGGCATTCATTTTATTCACCAAGAAGCCGATTTAATTGACTTTAATGGACAGCCACGATTACCACATAAATTTTCTGAAACATCTCCACCACTAGCTGTTGGCGATTTTAATGAAGATGGCTTTGAAGATTTTATTGTTGGTGGCTCCAAAAATCAAAGTGCTCAGCTTTTTTTTCAAAATGAGGTAGGACTTTTTTCACAAAAGTTTTTATTAAAAATTGAAAGTCTAAAAGAAAAAATTTCTAAAGACCAAGGTTTAGCTGTATTTGATGCCAATGGTGATGGGCATTTAGATGTTTATATTGCCAGTGGTGGCATTGAATTTTTAGAGCAGTCGGAAGCCTATCAAGATAAATTATATATTGGAGATGGTAAGGGGCAATTTACAGCCTGTTTAAATATCCCCAAAATACCTATTAGCAAAGCTTGTGTACGCGTTTTAGATTTTGATAATGATGGCGATGCTGATTTGTTCATAGCTGGGGGCATCACACCTCAAAAATACCCCCAAGCCTCACCTTCTTTCCTGTTAATAAATGATACTAAGAATGGTCAAATACAATTTACAAAACTTGAAGATGCGAACGCAGTGTTTAATAACCTTGGCATCGTTCATGATGCCTTGGTAACCGACTTTAATCTTGATGGGTGGCAGGATTTAATTGTTGTTGGCGAATGGATGTCGCCACTATTTATTCAAAATAATCGAGGGCGTTTTAACATGAGTGAGATTCATAAAAATCTTCAAAAAAAAACAGGATGGTGGCATTCAATTACTGGTGGCGATTTTAATAATGATGGACTTATGGATTATGTTTTAGGCAATATTGGTACAAATTCATATTTTAGAGCATCCGAAACCTATCCTTTACATTTAATCAGTGCTGATTTTGACGGCAATCAGTCTATCGATGCGTTTATGGGTATGTATTTACCTAATGATGACGGCGAACTGAAGCTGTATCCAATGCCACTTAAAGATGAGTTTTCGCAACAACTGCCTTTTGTTAAAAAAAGATTTTTATATTATAAAGATTATGCCAAGACCGAATTTAAAGAGTTTTTTGATAAAACCAGCTGGGCGCATGCTGATAAAAAAACGCTCACTACTTTAAATTCTGTTATATTGCTACAAAATAAGCATCATGAGTTCGATATGATTGAATTGCCATATATGGCGCAATGGTCGATGTTAGATGGTATGGTGGTTCAAGATTTTGATGCAGATGGAAATTTAGATATCGTCTGTAATACAAACGATTTTAGTTTTGACCCTAATATTGGTAGGTTAGATGCTTTAAATGGTTTGTATTTAAAAGGCAACGGAGACGGTAGCTTTTTACCAATGAGTATGTTAGAGTCGGGTATTTATATCCCCGGTAATGGCAAAGGTTTGGTAAGTTTAGCAAACCACCGTAAAAACAAATGTATTGTTGTTAGTACCGAAAATAAGGGACTTGTAAGACTTTTTGAAAATTATAGCCTAAGCAATTTTATAACACTACAACCTAAGGCACGCTATGTTATGTTAAATTTAAAAAACGGTAAAACGAGACGGTTAGAATTGTCGTGCGGTACATCAATGCTTTCGCAATCTTCTAAAAATGTTCTATTAAATTCGAGTGTACTTAGTTATAGTTTTGAATGATTTAGGTTTATCAAAAAAATAAAGTCTATTAATAACATTAATTTTGTATAATTTATTTTAACTTTTTCGGGTTTTATATATTTTTTTATTTTGAAATTAAAAAACTATCAGAACCTATACCTATTTTAGTTTTCAAATTTCTTTTCCAAGAATTTTTTTTGTTAAAGATGCTTCTATTTTAATTTTATTGGTTGTCTGGATAATAATTTCCATCCATCCATATAGTGATGAAATGTAGATTTGATTAATAAATTACTATTGAAAGGAACATTATTCATAGAACCAGTGATATTTATTTTTCGAGAAAAAATGACTAATTTTGGAGAAAGATAATCAAATTCATTTTCAGAACTAGTATAAGAATCAACTTTTAACTTTCCAGTACTTATAAGGTTTCCTAATTCTGTTGCATTAATTTTGTTGCCATCTGGTAAATAAAATAAAGTATGCTTGGAACAGTACTTATTTAGAGATTCAATTATTTTAGGGATATCTTTACAATTTTCAGATGTTAAGGATATTTGGTCAACAATGTTAGTGATTTCAGATTTTATTTGAGTTTTTTGCTCTTCTGTTAAATCTTCTTTTTCTTTATGTTCTTGACTAAACACTTTGGTGGTTTGAATACATAGAAACAAACAGGCTAATACTAAAATTTTTTTCATAATTTTTGATTTTAATTTTGCGGGTTCTAAAAATTTTTTTTATTTTGAAATTCAAAAATTACCAGAACCCATTTAATAATTTTCAAACTTCTTTGCAAAGTTAAATAATATTTTTCAATATTTATTATTTTTTTTTAAAATTTTTAATATAACAAATTGCTATTTATGAGTCAATCGGTGTCGAATTTAATATTAGCTTGGTATCAAAACCACCTCAAATTCAATTTATAAGTAGTAGAAAAGAACCTTTATTTTTCAATAAAAATGGTAATAATATTTATAAAATAATAAATTTAAGAGGAATTTATTAAAGAACTTTAAAACAAATTGTAAAAAATACTGTAATTTTGCATTTGAAAATTCTTGATTAATGAAATTAAATTTTACGATTAACGACCCAATTTATGGTTATATAAATATTCAGCATCCATTAATAATTGAGCTTATTAATCATCCCTATTTTCAAAGGTTGCGACGAATTAGACAAATGGCGTTATTAGAATATACCTTTGCGGGGGCTACACATAATCGATTCCAACATACCTTAGGCACCATACACTTGTTACAAAAAGCCCTTGATATCTTAATGAATCAAGGCATTAAAATTAGTAACAAAGAATACGAAGCTTGTTTAATAGCCATGCTTTTACATGATATTGGGCATGGTCCATTTTCGCATACTTTAGAGGGTATTTTGATACCTACTATTAATCATGAAGCCATTTCAGTAAAGTTCATGGAAAATTTGAATTTAGAGTTTAAAGGTCGTCTCAGCGTAGCAATCGACATGTTTACAAATAAATATCCTCGTCATTTTTTTAATCAACTTATTAGTAGTCAGGTAGATATGGATAGAATGGATTTTTTAATGCGTGATAGTTATGTTATGGGGCTCAAAGAATTTTATATTGCCCACGAAAGAATTTTATACCTTATGACCGTTGTTGATGATAAAATTGTTTTTAAAGAAAATTGTTTAATTAGTTTAGAAAATTTTTTAATAACACGGTTTAATATTTTTTGGCAAATTTATAATCATAAAAATTGTTTTGCTATCGATAGTATGCTTGTTAAATTAATTAAAAGGGCTCAATTTTTAATTAAAATAGATGCTTCGAATATCGTTGATCATTCCACAGCTATTTATAGATTTTTATCTAACAATATAGATCCTCAAAGTACTGATTTTATTAGTGATTTTAGTCAAATTGATGATTATGATATTATCGGTTTGATAAAATTGTGGCAACACCATCCTGATTTTGTTTTAAGAACCTTGGCGGTGGGCTTATTAAATAGACAAATATTTAGCTGTCATGTTTTTTCTACATCGTTACCACCTCAAAAAATACAATTGGTGCAAGATAAGATTATTAAAAAATACAAAATTTTACCTCAAGAATTAGATTATTTATGTCTGTATCAAAAGGTTAGTAATATATTATATCCAAATGATAAGTTACCAATTCTTATTTTAAGTAAAGACGGGTCAATAAATCCTATTACAGAGCTTGGTTTTAAAATAATTGGTAAAAATGTTTCAAAATTAATAAATAAATACTATTTTTGTCATATTAAAATATAAACTATGCACATATTTACTGCAGAAATGATTTCAAAAATTTGTAATGGCTTCGTTGAGGGAGATCCCAAAGTGGCATTAAGAGAATTTGGAACTATTAATAACGCCCAAGCCCATCAATTAACATTTTTTAGCAATGTAAAATACAAAGATTATTTATATGCTTCTGAAGCTGGGGCTATTTTAATAAATGAAGATTTTGTATTAGAACAAACTATAAAACCAACTTTAATACGCGTTAAAAATGCATATTTGGCTTTATCACAAATCATGTCTTATTACGATAAACTGATGAATCCATTAAAAAATATAAAAGAAAACCCTCATTTTATCCACGATACAGCAATTTTAGAAGATAATATTTATGTGGGTGCTTTTACTTACATTGGTCTGGAGTCAAAAATTCATAAAAACACGCAAATTTATCCTCAAGTTTTTATTGGAGACCAAGTTGAAATTGGCGAAAATTGTATCATTTACGCTGGTGTTAAAATTTGTAAAGGTTCAAAAATTGGAAATTATTGTATAATAAATGCTGGCACTGTAATTGGTAGTGATGGGTTTGGATTCACGCAGGACGAACTAGGAAATCATGCTAAAATTCCTCAATTAGGCAAGGTGATTATTGAAGATTATGTTGAAATTGGAGCTAATGTAACCATTGATAGAGGAACAATTGATAATACCGTTATAAAAAAAGGTGTAAAAATTGATAATTTAGTACAAATTGCCCATAATGTCGTATTAGGTAACCATACACTCATTGCCGCACAAACAGGTATTAGCGGTAGTACCAAAATTGGAAATAATTGTACGATTGGTGGACAAGTTGGCATAGGTGGGCATCTTGAAATATCTGATCATTTAACAATTGGAGCTAAATCTGGGATTACAAAATCTGTCAATGCACCACATACTATTGTAGCCGGTTTCCCATTTATGCCTTTTAAGGAATGGACAAAATCGAACGTGTTATTAAAAAAATTGCCTGATCTTAATGAAAAAATTAATGCATTAGAAAAGAAACTTGCTGCATTAGAATCAAAATGTCCATAATATTTAGTATCTTTGCTCCTTAATTATTAATTATATATATGAATTTTGACAAAAATACTATTATCGGGTGGATTTGTTTAGCTTTATTATTTGTAGCTTTTTTTTGGTATAACACTTCACAACAACAAAAATTATTAGAAGCTCAAAAAATTAAAGAAGATTCCATTGCTAGGGTTATTGCAGCTCAAAAACCTAAAAACACGTCCATTCTAAGCACTAATACAATAAACAACCTAAAAGCCAATGATACTTTTTTAAGCCAGGTTGAACAAATTCATAGTTTAGAAAATGACAATGTAAAAGTGTATTTTACCAATTTAGGAGGTCAAATTTCAAAAATTTTATTAAAAAAATATTTATTTAATCAACAACCCGTGGTGTTAGGTCATAATAATCAATTTAAATATTCTTTTTATGAAACGCCTCAAAAAATTAACCAAAATAATATCCTTTACTTCAATACAATTTTTGATAGTGTACAAAATAAAATAACTTATTCATACACAACAACATCTGGTAATCAAATACAACAAGTATATACATTAGAACCTAATTCCTATAAAGTGAAATTTAATTTAATTTTTAATGCTAAAGATGATGTATTTTTAAACAAAGATATTACTATCAATTGGAACGTTGAAAGTGTGCAGCAAGAGCCCGGATTAAGTTACGATAAGCAACAAACTAATTTCTGTTTTTACGAAGGAGATGATTTCGATTATTTTACAGGAGAAAAAACATATACCAGCGAAAAGCCTTTAAAATGGATTAGTTTAAGCCAACAATTTTTTAATAATACCTTAATATTTCCTGATAATAAGGTGGCTTCAATTGCCCAGGTTCAGTTTGATAAGCCCAATAACGACACGAGTACAACCTTAGCATCTTTACATACTAAATTTAGTTATCATTTTGAAACAAATCCATCGTTAAACTTAGGATTTACTTTTATGTTTGCTCCTAACGATTTAAGGTTATTAGAAAATGAACCCAATGATATTGCCAAGATAGTAAATTATGGGCGCGGTTTATATGCGTTTGTGCGTCCTATTAATGTGTATATTTTAGACCCGTTTTTTAATTTTATTGCCAAGTATATTACAAGTTTTGGTTGGTGTATTTTAATTTTAACCATATTTATTAAAATTATTACCGCACCTTTAACGTATAGTGGTTATGTGAGTAGTGCTAAGATGAAAGTATTGAAGCCAGAATTAGATGCTTTAAAAGCCAAAATGGGCTCGAATCAGCAAGGATTTGCCATGGAACAAATGAAATTATTTAGAGAAGCAGGGGTTAATCCTTTAAGTGGTTGCGTGCCTGCTTTATTAATTATACCTATTTTTGGATCTTTATTTAATTTTTTTAATGCGAATATTGTGATTCGTGGCGAGCATTTTTTGTGGGTTAAAGATTTAAGTTCTTACGATAGTTTATTTGAATTCGGTTTTACAATCCCTTTTTATGGCAGTCATTTTAGTTTGTTTACATTTTTAGCGGCAATAACAACATTTTTATCGTCGATGTATAATATGAGTGCCACACCTGCGGCAGCCGATAATCCAGCTTTTAAATATATGCCTTATATTTTCCCTTTTGTGATGTTATTTATGTTTAATTCTACACCTGCGGCTTTAAATATTTATTATACGGTAGCCAACGTGTTAACGATTTTAATTCAATTAGTGATTCAAAAATATATTATCGACCACAATAAAATTCATGCCAAAATAAATGAAAAACGCAAGCAACCCAAGAAAAAATCAGGTTGGCAAGAACGCTACGAGAAGATGTTAGAAACTCAAAAAAAAGTGGAAAGCATGAAAAATAAAGGGAAAAAATAAGTGGGGCATTCTTGTTTTTCATTAACTTTACCAAAAACCATTATAAACTTATGAAAAAATTCATTCTTATTATTTTAACCATTTTAGTTGCATCAGCACCAGGCATATCTCAAAAAGAAATTCATGATGATATTGTCAATATTTCCAGATTAAGTTTTCCAGACTTAGGGTATAGTTACGAATTAAGGGTAGGGAAATTTAAATCACTCGTTGGAAAGATAGCGGTGAATCCTGTTATCGCGGTTCCTACCCCATTTATACTTGACAATAATTCTCCAGTCCCAGGTTTTGCTCCAATTGGAAGTAATTTTACGTTAGAAAATAGTGGGTTGGTTACGCTTGTGCCAACAGTTAGTCTTTCATATCGAAATTATTATAATTTTAACAAAAGGAAAAATCAAAATTTAAAAACCGCAATGAACAGTTTAAATTATTATAGCCCTATTATAATAAGTAGATTTACTCAGGATAATTTACAAATTCCATATATTCCTTTAATAGGGGGAAGTGATGCAGGTCCTCACGATAACAATTATGTTTACACTCAGTCGCAACAATCTTATATCAATACTATAGGTTTTGTGTGGGGTATTCAAAGAAATTATAGTAATAGATTTAGTTTTGACCTTAGTACTGGCTTAGGTATAAATAATTTATATACCAAAACAAATTATAGTGATGGCACGAGCGAAAAAACCAGCCGAACAACTTTAACCCCTATAATTCAGGTGTCGTTGGGTGTTTGGCTCAATAAAGTTAAATAATGAGGTTGATACCAAACTTTCAAGATTATTTTATTGTAAAATTAAAAATTTCTTAAAAAATTATTATACATCTACAAAGTAGAAATAATAAAAATAAAATTTAGGGTTTATTTTGATTTTTTCATTAACTTTGCCAATTATTATAAACTTATGAAAAAATTCATTCTTATTATTTTAAGCATTATAGTTGTATCAGCACCAGGCATATCTCAAAAAGCAACAGAAGATGATATTGTCAATATTTCTAAAATTAGTTTTCCAGATTTTGGATATAGTTACGAATTAAGGGTAGGGAAATTTAAATCACTCGTTGGCGCCATATCATTAAATCCCAGACCTCAATATTCCGGTTTTCCAATATTAGGAGATAATTATTCAATTAATTTATCACCCACATTAAACCTTTCGTACCGAAAATATTATAACTTTAACCAAAGAAGCAAAAAACATAAAAGAACTTCTATGAATAGTTTAAACTATTATAGCCCTATACTACAAAGTAGTTATACGCAGGATAATTTTAAAATTTTAGACATACATATTTCCGGGAAAGATAATAATATTGACCCCATGCCATCAACTGTTCAATCGAGTCAGTCTTTTAATAATACTATAGCCTTTGTGTGGGGAATTCAAAGAAATTATAATAATAGATTTAGTTTAGATGTCAGTACTGGATTGGCTTTAATAAATTCATATACCAAAACCACTTATACTAATGGTAATACCTTTTCTTCAAACCTATCAACTGTAACACCCGTAATTCAAGTGTCTTTAGGCGTTTGGCTTAATAAAGTTAAATAAAGAGATTAATTTTTTTACAACATTTTTTAGTTGTAAAATTAAAATTTTTGTAAAATTTATTGTACATTTGCATTATGGAACATGGAAATACTATTTTAGTTTTTGGGGCGGGTAAATCAAGCATTTATCTAATTGATTATTTAAAAAATGTTTGTCTTGACTTAAATTTGAACTTAACGGTGGTGGACGCCGATTTAAAAGCAGCACAACAAAAATTACAATCTTTTGAAAAAGGCTTCGCTGTATCTTTGGCTATAGAAAACGAATCAGAACGAAACAAGATTATTGAAAAAGCCAAAGTAGTTGTTTCATTGCTACCTGCTTCTTTGCATATATTGGTTGCCCACTCTTGTTTAAAATTTAAAAAAGCTTTATTTACGGCATCTTATATCGATCAAGCAACCCAGGCTTTAGCCCAAGATGTTGAAAAAGCGGGCATTTTGTTTTTGTACGAATTGGGTTTAGACCCAGGTATTGACCACCTCAGTGCTAAAAAAATTATTGATACCATACAGGCTGAAGGTGGTAAGATTTCGTCATTTAAATCGCATTGTGGCGGTTTAGTGTCTCCAAAATCTGATAATAACCCTTGGCATTATAAAATTAGCTGGAATCCGCGTAATATTGTTCTGGCAGGAAAACAAGGCGCTCAATATAGACAGCAAGGGGTTATTAAAGAATTAAACTATCATGATATATTTAGAAATACGGGTTTGGTAACAACAAAAAACGAGCAGTATGCTTATTATTGTAATAGAGATTCAGTGAGTTACGAAGCAATGTATGGCTTAGAACATTGTCCTACTTTTATACGCACCACGCTCCGACACCCTGATTTTTGTAAAGCTTGGCAAGAGGTTGTCAATTTAAAATTAACCGCTACCGACCCATTAGAAAAAACTCAAATCAAAGAAAGTACAGCCGACGCTTGGTTAAAAACAATGTATCAAAAATATGCCGGTTGGGAAAGGGTTGCTAAAAATGATATTTTAAAAACAATGTTTGATTTTTTAGTTGCACAGCCCATTGAATTTAAGCCAAATTTGATGAGTTGTCATGCTGATTTATTTCAAACCATCTTAGAAAAACGTTTAGCCTTAGAAGACCATGATACCGATAGAATCGTGATGATTCATGAATTAGAATACGAATTAGCACATAAACAATGCTATTTAAAATCTTTTTTAGAAATTGATGGTGAGTCGAATACAAAAACGGCGATGGCAAAAACTGTTGGGACGCCCTTAGCCATTGCGGTAGAATTGTATTTAAAAAATCAATTGCCGTTAACGGGCTTACATATACCAATACTACCTATTTTTTATAATCAAATTTTGCCAAAATTGGCAACGATGGGTATTTGTTTTGAGGAAAGTATTCAGATACTGAATAAGGACTAATTTTTAAAGCCCCATTCTAAGAATAACGGCAAGGTTTTTTTCCAGGTAGGCAAGTCGTGCTTGCCGTCTGAAAGTTCTAAATAGGTAATTTGTTGGTTACTATAGCCCAGTTTTTTGAGTTCTTTAATGATATCTAAACAGTCGTCAATCGAGTCGATGACGCCATTGTGGTTTCTATCGGCGTTTTCATCTAAGGCGCCACATTCAAAGAAAAATCGTAGCCAAGAATAGTATTTTCCATAACGAATTTGTAAAAGCATGAGTTTGTCTGTATTATCATTATAGCCTTTATCGTAAGCTTTTCTTCGCCACCATAAAGAGGGGCTAAACATGCCTATTTTTTGAAATTCGTGCGGGTTGTTCCAAGCGATATCTAAGGCACTCAAACCACCCATAGAGCAGCCAAAAATGGCTTTCTCTTTAAAATTTTTTATTTTTAAAAAAGACCTAAGATAGGGAATCAGTTCGCCCATAACAAATTTGGAATACAAGCCAGCTTTTGAACCCCTACCTAAATAATCAGCAGAAAAAGCCGTCCCATATTCTTGCATTCTATCTTCATTGCAATGAATACCAACCACAATTAAAGGGGCTAAGCGGTCTTTTTTATGTAAAAAATTCAAACTATCTAAAACTTCTAAAGCGTTGCCATCTTGCCCATCGTTCATCAGCAATAAATAAACCGAGTTTTCGGCATAAATTTGATTGATACGGTAAATATCGATTGTAAATTTTCGTTCTAAGAGTTCGGATTGTAGGTATTGAGTTGTTTTCTCGAACCCATTGGTTCCAAAAAGTTTAAAATTAAATAAATTCATCATGAATGATATTTATGCAAAAATACAAAATTAATTTGATAAAATGAAACATTGATATAATAAAAATTGGGTTCAATAATAAAAATATGGACTTTTTTAATTACATGAAGATGGCGTTAAAATGACTGATGAAATGAGTACTATATTTTTTAAAAAATTTATTTTTTTTAAAAAAAAAATTGTATCTTTGCAGAATTAAAAATAAAAATTATGTTTAAAAATTATAAAGTTATCGTTGTTTTATCAACTGTTTTAGTTTTTTTGGGGTGTACCAAAGAAACAACCATTTCATCAGGGGCAAGTTTGTCTGACATTGTTGGAAATTACACTGGTCTTCAAATTAACACGTTTAATTTTGTTGACCCTCAAACTCAATTGCCTACATTTTTAATTGATTCTGCGAATGTGTTTCGAACCTTTAGTATTACAAGTGGTACTACAAATCAACTTTCAATTAAAGATTCTACCTATCATTTAAGTGTTAAACAGGGTACATCGCGTTTAAGTGTTTTGCAAAATACCGACCAAGGATCTAATAATTATTATTCTAATAATCAAATTTTTTATGGTGTATTAACTGAAAGTGTAACCGTTTTTGATTCTAAATTAAATCTTTACTACCGTACTACTATAAATCTTGATAATTCTATAGCCAATTATTTACCAGCTACTAAACAAATAGAAGAGTCGTTTCCTATTAGAGGGACTATCGAAATTTTAGCTACTGCAACTGCTACAACAGCGATTACCACTATTAATTACACTGGGTTTCATTCATTGAAGTTAGTAAAAACGAATTAAAATAATCAACCTATTTTAAGTAAATTTAAAAATAAAATTTTAATAAATAAGGCAATAATTGTATAAAATTAAATTATATTTATTATTTTATATTTAAGTTCTATAAAAATAAATATGATTTAAAGCATTTACGTATAAATGTTATGCTTTTAGATGTACATAAAAATATAAAATATGAATGAAAATACCAGTTTTTTTACAGGTGCACTTGACCTTTATATAGGGAGTATCTTAAAATATTTTTTCTTTGCAGGCATTCCTTTTTTAATTTTTTACGTGTTTTTCCCTAACTCGTTTAAAAATAACAAAATTCAAGAGGGGCATCATAGTAAAAAGTCTGATTTTATACGTGAAGTTTATTTTTCTAACCAATCGTTAATTATCAGTCTTTTTATGACTGCCCCATTATTATTTACGCCTGTTGTAAAATATACGGCTTTTACTTTTAGTTTTACACATTTGAAATATGTTAGTGTCTGGTGGAGTCCATTAATACTTTTAGTTGTTTTTATTTTACATGACACTTATTTTTATTGGGTGCATGTGTTATTTCACAAACCGTTTTTTTTAAAACATTTTCATATAGTGCATCATAAATCGCATAATCCAACCTCTCTATCTTCGTTATCTTTTAGTTATACTGAAGCCATATTTCAAATGTTTTTTAATATCATTATTGTGTTTTTAGTACCTTTAGATGAAACTATCATTATTATATTTGGAATTGTAGCTTTTATTTGTAATTCTTATGGACATTTAGGATACGAAATTATGCCTTTGGGTTTTCGAAAATCTTTTCTTTTTCCAATATTGGTAACATCAACACATCATAATCTTCATCATTCAAAAACGCATTATAATTTTGGCTTATATTTTAGGTTTTGGGATCGTTTAATGAAAACAGAATATCCAAAGTATGAGGAACTTTATGATAAAATTCAGGCCAGACGTATGGCAAAGATAACCTCTTAAAATCTATACATGAATAACGAGTTTATTACAAGGGTTTTTCATTTGTATCTTGGAAAAATCGTTCAATATTGTATCATTGCAGGCATCCCTTTTTTGATGTTTTATGTAATTTTTAAAACTAAATTTTTAAAATATAAAGTTCAAACTAAACACATTCCCAAAACAAAAGATATCTTAAGAGAACTTTATTATTCTAATCAGTCTTTTATTGTCAGTTTGATAATTACCACGCCATTAGTATATACATCGGTTGTAAATTATACAAAATATACCTTTAGCTTTACTGAATTAAAAGGCTTAAGTATGTGGTGGTGTCCTGCCCTTATAATACTTTTGTTAATTTTGCATGATTCTTATTTTTATTGGTTGCATTGGTTATTTCATAAGCCTCGTTTATTTAAGTTTTTTCATGTTGTTCATCATAAATCACACAATCCTACGCCTTTTGCGTCATTATCATTTAATTTTTCTGAAGTATTTTGCTTAACATTATTTAATGCCTTTGTATTATTTTTAATTCCTATGAATAGAACGGTATTGATAGTTTTTGGTGTTCTGGCATTTAGTTTTAACGTTTATGGTCATTCAGGATACGAAATTATGCCGTCCTGGTTTCGTAAAACTTTTTTATTTAAAATCTGTGTTACATCCGTACACCATAACCTACATCATTCTAAGACACACTATAATTTTGGTTTATATTTTAGATTTTGGGATCGGATTATGAAAACCGAGTATCCTCATTATGAAGCCGAATTTGATAAAGTATTAGCAATGCGACGAAAAGAATAAGCAATTTTGTAATTATTTGCCTGATAGAAATTTATTAATCCAAGTATCTTTTACTAAATAACGATAACTTAGTAACCCTATAAAGAGTGTAACACTGCTTACCACTAAGAATTTGATAAAAATGAGTTTTGGAATAAAGGAAACAAATCCAAATAGAAAAACTACAATAGGAAAATGAATTAAATAGATCCAATAGGAAGATTTTGATAATAAATTTAGTTTAGGTGAAAATTGGTTAAAATATTTAAAAAATATGCTGATGATGCCAAAAATTAATAAAATGGAATATATAGCCGTTAAGATACACATAAGTTCAAAGTTAGCTTTAATTTTTAAACGAAAAATAAAAAAGCATAAAAATAGTATTAAAGCGAAACTTAACAATAAAAAAGGTTTTTTGTAAATTATATTTTCTAAAGAATCTGTTTGGGCTACTATCCAACCAAATCCAAAAAATATCGAAAACGTAAAAATACTTGTAAAATCGATAATCCAATGGCTAGGAGACTCTATGAATACTTTATGGGCTATAAAATAATAACAAATAAATAATAAAACAAAAAGGATAAGCATCTGAAAAACAAATTTAAATTTAAATTTTTGTTTTAAGTTGTCTATATATATTTTAGGAACGAATGATGTTATTATTAAGTGTAAACCTATAAAAATTAAATTTAGAATAAATAAATAATAAAGAAACCATAAATGATATAATTTAATAGGAAATAAAAATTGACCGCTTTTAAAATATTGCCAAAATAAATTAAGAGGGTTGCTATAATTACTTATAAGACTATTAGATAAGTTAAATCCTAAATTAGTTATGGCGTTACAGATGAATACAAATACAATAAAAGGCACTAAAATTCTTTTTATACGTTCAAAAAGGCTATTTTTCCAGCCATATTTTTGAATATGTAAAGCACTTAAATATCCTGAAATAATAAAAAAAATTGGTAAGACATAAGGGTAAATAAAATAAAATAAAATAAAATCAAAAACAATATTTTGTTCTTTACTTTCTATTTCCCAAGCGTGTTTCGTTTTAATATAATTTATTGTGGCATGTAGTATCACTATAACAATCATCATAGTAGCCCTTACATAATCTAAAGCATAGTTTCTTTGTTTCATAATTTAATAATTTTATTTAGAAATGTTGATGTCAAGAGATAACATTTTATTTAATTATTGTAATTTATTTTTTTAATGTAAGCGATTTTTAAAGCTAGCTTTAAATTTGAATATAATAAAGTGTTTTCTTTGCAAAAACATAGCATCATCATTTTTTTATTTTTCCTGATAGAAATGTATTAATCCAAGTATCTTTTACAAGATATCGATAGCTAAGTAACCCTAAAAAGAGTGTAAGACCGCTCACTACTAAAAATTTGATAAAAATGAGTTTCGGAATAAAGGAAACAAATCCAAATAGAAAAATGATTATAGGTAAATGAATTAAGTAAATCCAATACGATGATTGAGATAAAATATTAAGCTTAGGCGAAAATTGGTTAAAATATTTAAAGAATAAACCGATAATACCAAAAATCAATAAAATGGAGTATAAAGCTGATAAACCACACATGAGCCAAAGTATAGCTTTAATTTTTAATTGGAAAACAAAAAAGCACCCAAATAATATGAAGGACAGAATTATCAATAGAATTGGTTTTTTTGAAATGATATTTTCTAAAGAATCTGTTTTAGCTACTACCCAACCCAATCCAAAAAATATAGAATAGATAAAAAGGCTTGGAAAATCAATTATCCAATGATCGGGTGAAATTAAATAGGCTTTATGGGATACAAAATAAAAACTAATAAATAATAATGCAAAGACGATAAACATTAAAAAACCACATTTTAATTTTAATTTTTTTTTAAGATTATCTAAAAATGGTTTCTTAATGAAGGCAGTTATTATTTGGTTGATAGCCATAAAAATGATGTTTATGATAAATAAGTAGTAAAGAAACCATAAATGATGTATTTCAATTGGAAATAGAAATTGTCCACTTTTAAAGTATTGCAAAAATAAATGACATGGGTTACTATAATTATTTGTGAGACTATTGGATAAATTAAAACCTAAATTGATAAGCGCATTACAAATGAAGGCAAAGACTAATAAAGGTATTAATATTCTTTTTATACGTTCTACAAGGCTGGATTTCCAGCCATATTTTTGTAAATGCAAGGCACTAAAATATCCTGAAATTATAAAAAATATTGGTAAAACATAAGGATATACAAAATAAAATAAAATAATATCAAAAATTAAATGATGTTCTGTATTTTCAATACCCCAAGTGTGTTTGGTTTTAATATAATTTAAAGTACCATGAGCAATAACTATAACAATCATCATGGTAGCTCTTATATAATCTAAAGCATAATTTCTTGTATTCATAATGTAAAATTTTATAATGTATTAAAGTTTATTTTATTTTTTTGCCATTTAAAAAATAACCTATAAAAGTATTTTTAACTAATAAAATATAGCTTAAAAAGCATAATATGGTTGTACCTATTAATAACAATATAAATTTCATATAAATATTTTCTATCCAATTATTTATTAACATATATGTTAAAACAATAAAAATCACGTGAATTAAATATGTCCAGTAAGAGGCGTTTAGTATAAAATGAGCAATTTTTGAATGATAATCAAATTTTCTTAATACCAAACTTAAGAAGCCTAAAAAGAATAAAACGTGTGAAAATGCCGAAAATATCATTGTAAAGTACCAATATTTTTTTAGGTCGTATATAAAAAATGCGTGTGCTAGAACATAGGCTATAAATCCTATCATTAGTAATAAAGCAGGATGCCCGCTTGAAAAACTGGACAGGCTCTTGGTTTTTATATTATTTAATTTTTTATGTGCTATTGGTTGCTACTTTTGAACAAA
>JASGCT010000068.1 GCA_030053915.1 Alphaproteobacteria bacterium | reverse complement strand
ATTTAATACTATCTCTATCTATTTTAAAAGGAATTTTATCTTCGGTAAATAATAGTCGTTCTACAAAAGGTCGCTCTTCTTTAGCTTTATTTAATATATTGGAAAAGTTTTTATCAATAGCTACATTTAAGTACCAGTGTTCTACCTCTAAATAATCGTTTACTTCTAAAATCGTTTTATCTTTATATTGGGTTATCAGTTCCTGAGCGAATCCATTAACTAAACCAGGTTGTCCAGCCGTAATTTGATAAATTTTTTGCTTCACGTCTTCGTTGAATTTTTGAGGGCTTTCGGCTTCGTGTTGGGCTAAGAGTTCATAAACTTCTTTTTCGGTAAAATAAGGCACAAAGAGATTATCGGCAATATTAAACGGGCTGGCATTATCGCCAATAATACCTGTAATATTAGATACACCTACTAAAATAACCGACTTTAAACAATGGGTTTCACGCGAATGGTACATATTACGAATGGCGTGTAAAAAATCGTTAAAATAAGCTGGATTGATGCCTTCTACTTCGTCTATAATTAACACAAATTTTTTATCGTAAATATTGAATAATTGCGAAAATATATTTTGGATGCCTAAACCTTGTAAATTGGTGTGCCATTTTGAATTTAAAAAATGAATTAAATCTTTTACAAATACCTCAAGATCTGCATTTTTATAACTTTCAAAATTAATATGGCATACTAAGTAGCCTAATTGTTCTAAATGAGTAGCTAATTGTCTAAAATAGGTGCTTTTGCCGGTTTGGCGAGGCGCCCAGATAGTAAAATAGCGACTTCTGTCAACTAAATCAATTCCTTTTTCAATTAAATCTGTTCTTTCTAAGGTATAATGTTCTTTAGCAATATTTGGACCTGACGTGTTAAAATAACGCATAGAAATAAGTGTTAATGTTTAATTGTTAATGGCATAAATAAATATGTTATTTCTGCAAAAGTACGAAAAAATAGTTTGATATTCCACAAAATCCAACAAATATTAGGGTTACATTGTATTGATACGTTAAAAATTAATTAATTAATGATTTTAATTTATATAAATTGTATTTTTTGTGCTAAAAAATAGTAATTTTGCGTCAAATTTTTTATATGCAAGTTTTTAAATTCGGTGGCACCTCGGTAGGTTCAGCGTCAGCTATAAAAAGTATACTAGAAATCGTTAAAAAAGCCTGCCAAACACAACCCACAATTCTTGTTTTATCTGCCATGAGCGGCATAACAGATAAACTACTACTTACAGCCCAATTGGCTTCACAAAATGATGCCAGCTACTTAACCATTCTTAAAGCCATAGAAGACAAACATTTTGAAGCTATTGAAGCCCTTTATCCAATTGATAATCGTTCGCATGTTATTACCAATGTCAAAGTACTCTTTAATGAACTCGAAACCTTGTTAGAAGGGATTAGAATGTTAGGTGAGATATCACTGAGAACACAAGACAAAGTTGTTAGTTTTGGCGAAATTCTTTCAACTACCATGATACATCCACTTACCAAATATTTTTGTCCCAATGCTTTATGGGTAGATGCCCGAAGACTCATTAAAACAGATGCCCATTTTACTGCCGCCATCGTTGATTTTGAAAAAACCTCACACAATATTAATGATTTTATAACACATAATCCAGCCGACTTATATGTAACACCGGGATTTATAGCTAGTACGGAGGACAATTATACTACAACTTTAGGTCGCGGTGGTTCCGATTATACCGCTGCTATTTTTGCTTATGCTGTCCACGCTACTGCTGTTGAAATATGGTCGGATGTTAGTGGTATGCTTACTGCTGACCCAAGAATAGTCCCTGCAGCCAAAAAAATTGAGAAAATTCCTTACCACGAAGCCTTAGAATTATCGTATTTTGGTGCCAAAGTTATTTACCCACCCACCATTTTGCCCGTGATGCGAAAAAATATACCAGTCTATTTAAAAAATACTTTTGTTCCTGAAGACCCCGGCACACTCATCCAATCTGAAGCCTGCGATAACCCTAACATTATTCGCGGTATATCTTCTTACCGTGATGTATCGGTTTTAAATTTACAAGGTGTGGGCATGATAGGCATTCCAGGCTTTTCCAGTCGATTCTTTACCGTCTTAGGAAAAAATAAAATCAATATCATCTTAATTACCCAAAGTTCTTCAGAACAATCAATATGCGTCGTTATCAATAAAAGAGATTGCAATAAAGCCAAGTCATTATTAGAAATCGAATTTAAATTTGAGTTTGAACAAAATATCTTGAATGCTTTGCAAATAGAAGCCGACCAATCTATTGTGGCTATCATTGGCGATAAGATGAAAAACCATAGCGGCATCAGTGGTCGCATGTTTTCGGCATTAGGTAGAAATGGCATTAATGTTAGAGCCATTGCCCAAGGCGCCTCCGAAATGAATATTTCAGCCGTCATTAAAAATACTGATATTACTAAAGCGCTCAATGTGTTACACGAAGAGTTTTTTGAACAAGTTCCCAAACGCCTCAATATTTTTATTGTAGGTAAAGGCAATGTTGGCAAAAAATTATTAGAACTCATTGCTCAACAATATCAATATTTATTCGAACACTTAAACATTAATATAAAATTAGTGGGTCTATCTGGAACAAATCGCTTTGTTATAAAACCAGAAGGCATTTCATTAGACTCGTGGGAATCCGAATTCGAAACTTTTGCTAAGCAAGGTTCAATTCAAGATTTTATGAATGACATCATTCAACTAAACCTTCTAAACTCTGTTTTTATTGATATTACAGCCCATCAAGACGTAGCAAAAGTTTACCCCGAGTTATTAAAAAAATCTATTGCTATTATCGCCTGTAATAAAATTGCTTGTTCTAACGATTACGAACATTATAAATTATTAAAATCTCTTACTCGAGAATTTAATACGTCATTTTATTTTGAAACCAATGTTGGTGCAGGATTACCTATCATTAGCACTTTGAACGATTTAATTAAAAGTGGCGATAGCATGCATTCAATACAAGCCGTATTATCTGGCACGATGAATTTTGTTTTTAATCAATATGATGGCAGTACAAGTTTTGCAGATGTGGTTAAAAAAGCTCAACAAGAAGGCTATACCGAACCCGACCCACGTTCTGATTTGAGCGGTGTTGACGTTAAACGAAAAATATTAATTTTAGCCCGAGAAGCCGGACATATCATTGAAATGTGTGATATTGAAGGGGAATCATTTTTACCACCCTCTTGTTTTGAAGGCTCCATTGCCGATTTTTACCTTGAATTAGAACGCCAAGAGCCTCATTTTAAAAAATTATTAGCCGCCGCCGCAGCCGAAGGTGCTAAACTTAAATTTGTAGCGCGATTTTCTAACGGAAAAGCCCATGTTAGTTTAGAACATATTAAACCAGAATCACCCTTATATCATTTATATGGTAAAGATAATATTGTTTTGTTTTATACCAATCGTTATCCTGATAATCCTTTAGTAATTAAAGGGGCTGGGGCTGGGGCTGAAGTTACGGCCAGTGGCATTTTTGCCGATATCATTAAAACAGCTCATTTTTAATTTGTATGAAAAAAACAATTCGTATAAAGGCACCAGCAACTGTGGCTAATGTTGTTTGTGCGTTTGATGTTATGGGGTTTTGTTTGCAAGAACCTTATGACATTATTACGCTCAGTTTAACCGAGAAAAACACGATAGATATTGAACATCTTGATGATTTTAATTTACCAACCGACCCCAAACAAAATTTAGCCGGTATTGCCTTAACGGCTTTACAAGCGGCTTATCATACCCCACTTGGTTTTAAAGTATCGATTACAAAACAAATAAAACCTGGTAGTGGTTTAGGCTCTAGTGCCGCAAGTGCCGCAGGCGCTGTAATTGCCGCCAATAAATTATTAGGAAATTATTTTTCTAAAGAACAATTATTGGAATTTGCTTTAGAAGGTGAAGCCGCCGCTTCCGGTAGCAAACATGCAGATAACATTGCCCCATTAATTTACGGTGGATTTACATTAATTTATAACCAAAATTCTTTTAAAATAGCCCCTTTAAACTATCCCAATTTATTTGTTTCGATAGCCCACCCTCAAATAGAAGTAAAAACCATGGATGCCCGTCGTATCTGTAAAAAACATTTACAATTAAAAACTGCCATTATGCAATGGGGAAACGTGGGTGGATTAATAGCAGGTTTAGAACAACATAACTATAACCTTATTAAAATGTGCCTCAACGACCACGTTATAGAACCCACCCGTAAATTATTAATTCCGGGCTTCGATGACATTAAAAAGCAATCTTTAGCACTTGGCGCTTTGGGTGGCGGTATTTCAGGGTCAGGACCCGCCATCTTTATGCTAAATGAAACAGCCGAAACCGCTCATAAAGTTACAAATAATATGGCGCAGTTTTATAAAAATCTACATGTGGATTGCCATGTTTATACCACTGAAGTGAATGCCGTTGGAGCTCAAGAAATTCTTAACTAAGTTTAATAAATATGTCAATAGTTATTCGAAAAGCAATAATAACCGATTGCGAAGCCCTGCTTGATTTAATAAAAGAATTAGCCATTTACGAAAAAGAACCCAAAGCTGTTACAGTTAGTTTAGAACATTTTAAACAATCTGGATTTGGCGCCAATCCAGTCTATTGGGCTATCGTAGCCGAACACAATAAAATTATTGTAGGGTTTGCACTATATTATATTCGTTATTCAACATGGATAGGACAAACTATGTATTTAGAAGATATTATCGTAACAGAATCTGCCCGAGGCAATAAAATTGGCGCATTGTTATTCAACTTTTTAATAAACGAAGCTAAAGAAAAAAAATTAGTAGCCATCAATTGGCAAGTATTAGACTGGAATACACCTGCCATCAATTTTTATAAAAAATATCCCTGCACTTTCGATGATAATTGGGTAAATTGTAAATTAGTTTTATAATCAATGATTTTTAAAATAAAAAAACGCACATGCCAGAATTACCTGAAGTAGAATCTGTTAGAAAAAGTTTAAGCCTGTGTTTACCCAACAAAACCATACAGTCTATAACCATGCATTACCCCAAAATAATTATTTACCCGCCTTTGCGTGTCAAAACAGTGTCTAAAAACATTACAAGCGATTTTTGCCAGATGTTTCAAAACGAAATTTTTAAAACCATTCATCGACGCGCTAAAAATTTAATTTTTGAATTTTATTCTGGCAAGACTATTTTAGCCCATTTAAAAATGACAGGACAATTTCTTTTTTATAACGATTTACAACATCTGGTAGAAGATAAACATACTCATCTTATATTTAATCTTAATCAAGGCTTTTTAGTATATCGTGATGTTCGAAAATTTGGTTATTTAATAGGCTTTAAGAGTCTTGAAGCATGCTACAATCATGCCTGTTTTGAAAAAATTGGTTTAGAACCTTTTGATAAAAAATTTACGCTAAAATATTTAAAACAACAATTGTCTAATACAAATTCGGTTTTAAAATCCGTCTTATTACAACAAAAATTTGTAGTGGGCTGTGGCAATATTTATTGCGATGAAATTTGTTTTAAAAGCAAGGTGTTACCGAATCGTAAATGTAACACATTATTAGATTTTGAAATTGAAGCTATTTATAAAAATATTAAACAAATTTTACAAAAAGCTATTGACTTTAATGGCACAAGTTTTTCGGATTACGTAAATAGTGATGGGCAGCGTGGCGAATTTATAGCATTTTTGAAAGTGTATGGTAAACACGGGCAACCCTGCCCAACATGCCAACATACCCTTCAAAAAACAACCATTAATACCCGAACAACCACGTTTTGCGAATATTGTCAGAAATAAAATAAAGTTATTTTTTAGTAAAGCGATTGACACACCAATTGAGACCACGACTCCATCTTAGAATAAAATTCTTTTAGCTGAGCTTTGTGAACCCATTGGGCTTGTATTTTATCTTTTTCTAAAATAGTAAAATCAAAATTTTTAGCTTGGGCAAGAAAAACAATACCTAAATGAACCTGCCCTACTAAACTGGTGTCATCATTTATAAAACCTTGATATTTAGGTGCTTCTAGTAATGCAATCTGGAGCTCTTCACCTAATTCCCGAAACATGCCTTCAATAATAATATCGTGGCTGGCATCAGCATCAATTGGATTGATATGCCCACCAAATCCTAACGAAAATAAATCGTGTAAACGCGTTTCGGTTTGTTTTAACAACCTTTTATATATTAAATAATGATCTTGATACTGTATGATAGTATAAGGGATGATTTGCTTAAAACTACTATCCACTTCAGCTTCTTGCCTAGTTCTAAAATACAGGTTAGGTAATAAAAATTGGTAATCTAAACCATCTAACTTAAAAAAATGGTGCTGGTAATTCAAAAGGTGTTTTTCAAGATGAACCCTATCTATTCCTAATATTTGTTCTGACATAATATATGTTTTTATAAACATTGATTTTCTAAAAATTTGTAAATATCAATACCATCTGGAAAATCCCAAAAATTAGGCAATTGGGCTTCCCCAAAAGGAACATATTCCAACCCTACGATGGTTTGAATTTGTTCGTTTAATCCTTTCAGTTTTAAGTTAAGTGCTGATATTTCGTTGTAAGTTTCGTAATAAATAACACCAATTGGTGGAGACAGGAATGAACTATTTTTTAAAATGTAAAAATCTTGATAAATATGCTGATCTTGATTTAATAAATAAACCGATAACCGATATTCTAAATTTTGATGATAGGTAAAATGATTTTTTATAAACTCAAATTCTTGAAAATGTTGCTTTAAAGAAAGTAGGTCAAAATTTTCTGGAACATACAATTTGCTAACATTTCTACATCCCATGCCAAAATACATAAAAATATCTTTAGCTAAATGTTGTAATTCTGATTCCGATTCTTGCCCCGTTAGTACCGCTATACTGGTTTTATGACCACGCATAATATGAGGCTTATTTTGAATATAGGGTTTTAAAGCTGAAAGCGTTTGGTTAGAACCCGAAATGATATAGGCGTCACAATTTTTAAGATAATCCGAATATTCTATTTTATCTTGAAAACCTGAATTGAATTGACGCAGCGCCTCAATAACATATTTCATGAAACAATTGTCTTTAGAAGATAATTTTAAAACAATTTTAAAAGGCGACATCCATAGTGCTAATAAATCGTAAAAACCTGCCAAGGGGATATTACCTGCCATAATTAAACCAATTTTTACATCTTGTTGGGACTGATTTAATAGAGGATACTTTTGATAAATATCATGATAAATTGTTGGTTTTAAATAATATGGATGAATATGCTTTATAGCAAATTCTATAAACTCAGGAATAAACCATTTGTTTTCAAGATGGGCTTGTTTTATAGTGGCTTGGCATTGGGGGTTTTCTAAGGAAAGACATTGCTGTAAAAAAAGAAATTCATCCTGCTTCATTTTATAGATGTTTAAATTGCTGCAATCTAAAGCATTTTATTAAATAATTTGAACTGATTGTTTTCATGAATGAACTTAAATAGTGCTATACATTTTATGCCCTTCTTGGTTTGTAAATAATGATTCCGTAGAGAGTATTTTAATATTCTTAGATAAAAAATGATATAATTCTAAAAAGTCCGAAGTGCCCAACTGCACTTGGTTATCATTGCGTTCAAAACGGCAACAATAGGTTTCTAACAAATCGGTATAAACCGAGAAATTTGGCCAAATTTGCGTACCTCTATTACTTATTCCGGTAAGTTTTAAATGAGTTAATTGCGGCTGTAAACACAGGTCTATCAGGGTTTGAGGTGGTGTTGATGATTCAATAAAAAAATCATAGCCGTTTAAATACATCGTTGGCTTATTATGGGTTGAAATTATTTTATTTTCCACAATTGTATTCAAATGATTGCTATCTAATACGTAATTTGGTAAATCTGGGATAATAGATTTTTTAGGTGAATTGCCTAAATTGGCGATAATGGTTTTGACAAATTCGGTTGTAGATAAGGCCGGATAAGCTTTGTTACCAAAGTCTATCGTGCGGTCATTATTTTCTAAACTAACATATAAGGCGTTTTCGATTAGTGCTGCTTGGTGCATAATACCCAAATGTCTTAACATGCCTAAACCACTTAAAAGCAAAGCGGTTGGGTTTGCCATATTTTTGCCGGCAATATCTGGCGCAGTGCCATGCACGGCTTCAAAAATACAAATAGAATTGCCAATATTACTAGAAGGTGCAAATCCAAGACCACCAACCAATCCGGCACATAAATCGCTTACAATATCGCCTTGTAAATTTGTTAAAAGAATCAATTGAAATTTTTGGGGTTGGGTAACTAATTTCATGCATAAATCATCTACTATTACATCGTTAACTTGAATTTCGGGATACTCTTTGGCAATGTTGTAAAATGTTTCTAAAAAAATACCATCTGTTAGTTTCATAATATTAGCTTTATGTCCACAGGTTACCAATCTATGCCCCATTTTTCGGGCGTATTCAAAACTGTATTTTATCACTTCTTCACAACCGGGGCGCGAAATGAATCTTCTACATAAAGCCACGTCATAATTTAAAAAATGTTCAATACCGCCGTAGGTATCTTCAATGTTTTCACGAATTACGGTTAAATTTATCGGAATCCCTGCTTTCGAAAATATGGTTTCTACATTAGGTAAGGTTCTAAAAATTCTAATATTGGCAAAGGTGTTCCAAGTTTTTCTGGCTGTAACATTAATGCTTCTAACCCCTTTGCCCTTAGGAGTCTCCATAGGACCCTTAAATAAAATGCCTAAGGATTCTACAGTTTGTTTGGCTTCTGGGGTCATGCCTTGCGGAAACCCTTTATCATAAACCCATTTTCCCATATCTACTTCTTGGAAATTTAAAGGCACTTCAGCCGCTTGAAATACAGACAGCACCGCCTGCATAATTTCGTTGCCAATCCCGTCGCCTTTAGCAATTGCTATTGTTTTCATACAATTAATTTTTATTTATAAAATGTTTGAATGCTTCCACAAAATTAGCTTGAGTCTCTAATGATATAATCTGCTGTTCACGAGTGCGTAAATTTTTGATAATCATTTCATTTTTAGATATTTCGTTCTCCCCTATAAAACAAGCAAAATGATATTCAAGCGATTCGGCGTATTTAAATTGTTTATCTAATTTTTGTTGAGTCGGAAATAGTTCGCAAGGATAGCCAAGTTTTCTTAATACATGAACCAATTCAAACGACTTGTTAAAGCCAACTTCACCTAAATTAAAAAAAATGACTTTAGATTGATGTTTGGTTGGTATATTTTCAAATAATTTTAAGGCGTCCATCACGTCGTAAATTCTATCTAAACCGAACGAAATGCCGATGCCATTTAAGTTAGGAACGCCAAACATAGCAGTTAAATTATCGTATCGCCCACCGCCACCAATACTCCCCATTTTTATTTGCGTATCGTACTTTGTTTTACAAACCTCGTTATCTACCACCACTTCCATAACAATCCCACTATAATAATTGAGCCCTCGGGCTAAACCAAAATCCCACACAATTTTACAATATTCAAAAGGCTTTTTGGCACTAAGACCACTTAAATTAAAATAATTGTGAAGTTCTGAAAAATCTGTGTAAAATGATTGATTCACAATATTATGATAACTATGATTATCCGTTGGCTCTAAATGCGAACTATCCGTTTCATCCCCAAAAAACTGTTTTAAAGTGTCGATACTGATTATGATATTCTGTAAAAAATGATATTGGGGTAAATTCATAAATGCCTCTAAACGAGCTACCATCGAACTATCAAATCCTAATGCCACAAGTTCTTGGCTAACTTTTTGCCAACCAATTTTATCGGCTTTGTCTATTACATTACAAAATTTGGTTAAATTAAAATGAGCCTCTACATTGGGCGATTGCGTTTTGCAATAGTTTAAAAAATATTCTAAGAAACCGCGATGATTTATTTTAATTGTAACTGGAATTTTAAGAATTTCAAAAACGTTGGCATAGAGCAACACAAGTTCGGCATCGTGGTGCAAGGAAGCGCTACCAATGATATCAGCATCGCATTGCATAAATTCGCGGTAGCGCCCTTTTTGTGGACTATCGCCTCGCCATACAGGTTGAATTTGGTAACGTTTAAAAGGCAAAACCAATTTGTTAATGTTATGAGCAACGTAGCGGGCTAAAGGAATGGTTAAGTCGTAACGAAGGGATTTTTCAGCTAAACGATTTTTTAAAGATAATAGCGACTCGGGTGTAGATATATCCTGCCAGCTTTCAGGTTTTAAATGTTCGAAAGGATTACCTGAATCTAATACTCTGAAAATGAGTTTATCGCCTTCGGGTCCATATTTACCAGTTAAAATATCAGTATATTCTAAAGCCGGTGTTTCCAAAGGTTCAAAGCCGCATAATTCAAATTGATTTTTAATGATATTAATAATAAAATTGCGTTTATGTATCGTATCAGCGTTGAAATCTCTGAAGCCAGAAGGTGGGTTTAGATTAAGGATAGACTTTATTGCCATAGTTGTAAGGTTAGATTATGATAAATCGATTCAAAAGCCACTGCATATTAAAGAAGTTGTTGAAAATTTAATAAAATAATATATGTTTTAGGCACAAAATTACCACTTTTTGTTTACATAACAAAATATAAAATTATTTTCCGTAAACTTAGTTTTATTTCGGGGGACGGGTTCATTTATTTTAGATCCACTGGCTACATTGCTTGCAGAGACGTCAAAAAATGTGAAAGTTGGCTTTAGAATGTTGTTACAATTTGTGATGCTGTTTACTACTATTTAACAATGTTTGACAAGCTACGGCTAAAGTACCCTTGTATTTTAAAGTTGTAGCATCTAAATAAGTATCAGCAGTAAATCCAACTATAAATAAATTATTTAAAGACTTTTTCTGTCTGACCATTGAAAACGGGGAGGTTTGGTAAAACAGGAAAAATTTATTTATGTTTTTTATAGCCGATGATATTATCTTATCTGTTATTTTGCTATATTTTAATTCTTTATTAACAATTTTTTAAAGCATTATTATATCATAAAAATTTTAATTCATATCTCTCGCAAATTTTCTTGTTCAGACTACTCTCTATTTCCCAATTTCCCCGTTTTCCTTGTTCAGACGATCTTTTATGTTTAGGACTAAGTCGAAAGGGACTTCAAAATCTTCAGCAATTTCGTTCATGTTAAGTTTACCACGTTTTAGGGCTTTGATAATGCCTTCGGTTTGGGTTTTTTGAATGCCAATTTGTTCACCTTCAAGTTTACCTTTTTGAATGCCTTCTTTCATAAAATCATCGATACTTTTACCAGTATCGGTCATTAAATCAAAACTTTCTCTAATTTCAACAAGTTTATCATACTCTAAATTTACACTAAACATATTTTTGTTTTTTGGTTGAA
>JASGCT010000150.1 GCA_030053915.1 Alphaproteobacteria bacterium | reverse complement strand
TATCAAAGAAAGCGAGTGGTAGCGATGCTAAAATTGTAAAGAAGCAGGTAAGTAATATCTAATCGCTACCAATCGCTTTCTATATATCCGATGCTATTCATTTTCGATAACGAAGTGAGCCGTAGTTTTGCAGCCCTTACTCTGCAGGCTTGATTTTTTCTTTGTTTCTTTCTTTTGTATCAAGACAAAAGAAAGAAAAATGACCTTATAAAATACCAAATTATCATTTTTAAAGTCATCAAACTTCTACCATTTTACCCACCCTTTTCGTCATAGAACCTTTTTTTATGTGTTAACTATAAGTAAGATTTAATGCTGAACAATGAAAAATGGCTCTCTAACGAAATGAGTGGGCAATTTTTTATTTGTGCTATTGGGGGGCAACATTAAACGCTTTAATTCAGTCACAGAATAGTTGTTAAAAATGACATGATAAAACACCAAATTATCATTTTTAAAGTCATCAAACTTCTACCATTTTACCCACCCTTTATGTCATAGAACCAAATCTTTTCTTGAAAATCTTCTCACACAAAAATTAGTAATGCCTTTTTTAACTAGGGGGGCTTTACAAACCCATAGTTGTTAAAATCATGTCCCCAAAGAACTTATAAAATTATAAAGTATTGATTTTCAATATCATTTTAAACAAACACTGAAATAGTTTAGTTAGGTTTTGCAAAATACCCTTTCATTAAAAATGAACCCTTTTTTTATGCTTGTTCTAAATTTATAGAAACAGATACAGTAATTTTAAAAATACTTTAATAAAAAATTTGTAAATCCACTTCATATTTGTAACTTTACGCCTTCACGGTCTGAATATGAAAGCGATGATCTCGTAGCTCAGTTGGTAGAGCACAACACTTTTAATGTTGGTGTCCCGGGTTCGAGCCCCGGCGGGATCACTTTATACTATAGTAACTTCGAATTTGACCAAAAGGCTGTAACCAAACTAAACTACAGAATATTATATTCGTTTTCTAGCAAATGTTAATAATCAAACAGTGCTACAAATTATAACTGCATCTACGACGAAATGAGTGAGCCAAATTAATGTTTAATGATTAACTAATTGCCCACTAAAAAGTATGTTTCGATTTCCTAAAGTTATTTTTCTTTTGTCTCGCTACAAAAGAAGGACAGTCCTGTCGTAGAGACGAAGAATGCCTTGTCTCTACGACAATTTGAATTTATTTGTCCTCAGGATAAATATAAATGCCATTGAATAAGGTAGACGGAAGATAATTCTTTGCCCCCCTACGACATAATTTGATGTCGTTTTACTCACCCTTTTCGTAATAGAACCTTAATTATTTACTCAACCAATTCTTTTTATTTTCCGGCAAATCCCAATACCCTATTACCCGCAATTGGTTTTTTGTGTGCAATTGGCGTCTAAATAAAGCTGTGCCGTCAGATCGCCGTCAATTTCATAGACTGAAATACCAATAAGGCAACCGTCTCCTAAATTTTTGCAACCAACTTTTTGCCTACTACCCACAACAGTTTTGGCGCCGACTCTACTAAGTTTAACACCTAATTTCAAGATATTATTTTTCATGTTTTTTTAAGATTAATTATTTACAAAGATCACGGTTAACAAATCCTCTGTGCGAAGGTATTTTTTTTTTTTTGATAAATTGAAATTAATAATTTTGGGCTAAATCTTTGGGCTAAATAATTTTTTGATGTGCTAAGAGGTTTTATTAATGGATAATGGTTAGAATCTTTAAATGTTTTTTTCTTTTGTCTGAACCGTGATTTATATGATTAACTGATTGGCATGATTGTTCTTTTGTCTGAATCACGGATAACACAGATTACACGGATATTTTGGGGATCCCATTTGTTAGCGATATCACATCCCTACAATATTTTTATATATCCATTATAGCATTGTTCAATTTATAATGTTTACCGAAAAATTATATTTGTAAGGGCTGGGGGGGTACCCCCGCCAAAAGTGAAAATGTATAAAATAACAATGTACATAATTTAGGATAACGCAAGGGTTACCCATACAATTGGCAAATATTAAATGAGATTTTTAAAAACGATAAAAACAATTTATATCGGTTGACACAAACATCTTAACATCTCAAAAAATGATTTAGTTATATATCGCACCACTTTTCAAACTATACACAGCAATCTCCAGTAACAGGGTGACTTTGCCATCCTATACAAAATCCATGATCAGTGCATGACATAAGAATAGGACACATAAACCAAGCTGTTGGAGGGGCTATGCAAGTACCAACTAGAGCAGGACAATTATAATGGCTACATTTTCCTCCTTTTATCGTTTTTAATAAATGTTCTTGCTTTAAGTCGGTTCTGTTTAAAATAACGCCCAATTTCGTTGTTTTATTTTTCATGGCAAAATCTTGTTTTTAATAATTAGGCAAAAGTATTTTTTTTTTTTTGATAAATTGAAATTAATAATTGTGGGCTAAATAATTTTTTGATGTGCTAAGAGGTTTTATTAATGGATAATGGTTAGAATCTTTAAATGTTTTTTCGGGACACTTTTATTTTGTGGGGAGTAAGTATTAATTTTTGGGTAAAAAAACAT
>JASGCT010000149.1 GCA_030053915.1 Alphaproteobacteria bacterium | reverse complement strand
TATTTTTGATTTATGAACTTGATTAAAAATAAAATTTTGAGTGGAATGGCGCATGAGGTAGATTTGATACAAAGATAGGGAATTTTGGGAGAAAAAAATATTTATTTATTGGGATTTTTTTGTGGTGCGTGTTAGTCTAATATTTTTGTGCATTTAAAACTGTAGTTTAAAATCTAAAACACTCTTTATTTTAATACATTACTTATTTTTCAATGACATTCAGGCAACTTTATTTGTTCCCTAAAATATTTTGTTTTTTTTTGTTTCTTTAAACGATAAAAAACACCTTTTTTATAGTTAATATAAAGTTCAGTAAATTGTTTTGAATAATTATTATAAATTCCAAAATTTGTATTATAATAATCTTTTATGGATTCTAACATCAAAATGAATTCCTTATCTGGTGGAAATTTTGTAAGAATCAAATCATTCACATGAAATTGACGAATTAAGCTCATTAAAGTAAAAGCATTAAGTTTAAACGAATCGTTATATCCCTTATTATTTAGTTTTAACTTATCATAATCTTTAACAGATTTAAACGTTATATTGATTAGTTTATAAAGACTGTCAATACATTGATTTTGTAATAAATACAAAATCTCATATTTATAATTCCAATCTAACTTTATATCTTGTATATATAGTATCAAGCTATCCTTAAATAAATTGGGTTTATTAAAAACAGGACTTATTATTTCAAAATAAAATGGAAACATATTAAATTTAAAATCTATATAATCAAATTTATTTGCATAAATTGGATCAGAAGAGGGATCTAGAAACAAAGGTATAGTGTCATAAGTATTATAGCCGTACATAATATTTTGTATAGTATCATAAACACCATACCAATAAAAAAAATGTTCTTTAATTGTATCAATAATTTGTTTACAGGAAATACTTTTTAATTCATTCTGTTTTTGTATTTGTGCTACTACTGTATTCGTTTTATATATTAATAGGTAAAAACATATTAATATTATTTTTTTTCTCATGTTAATTATTATTTGAATTGTATGTTTTAAAAATAAACTTTGTACGTGGATGTTTTAAATAATCTAATGGGGTTACAAGTATGTGTTGATTAATATAATTTCCCTTATCATCATACAATGGAGCTGCATAAATTAGGAATTTTATTCTTAACAATTTTATAATATTTCATCATTTCAATTAATTTAATCACATTTTGGTTCATTTTTAATCATATAAAAGTATATTTTTTTCTTTTTATTTTTTTTCAATTTATAATAAACACCATTTTTATAATTTGTATAAATATCTTTAAACAACTTCGAATCCAAATAATTATTTTCAGAAATATTATTATAATAATTTTGTATTGAGTCTAGCAATAATAAGAACTTTTTATCTGGAGGAAATTTTGTTAAAAGAAAATCACTAAAATCAAATTGGAAAATCAAATCACTTAATAATGAGGCATTAATCTTATAATTATTGTCATAACCATAATTATCATGTTTTAGCATATTATATTCTTTAGCACTTTGAAAAGTTAAATCGATAAGTTTATATAAACTATCTGAACACTGATTTTGTAATAAAAACGAGATCATATATTTATAATTCCAATCAAAATTAACATCTTTAATATAAAGCAATAAACTGTCTTTAAATTGTTGAGGATTTCTTAATACATAACAGTAAAAACAATCAGATTCTATGATCCAAGGATGTAAATCTAATTTGAAATAAAAATCTAATAAATCCATCTTATATTTTTCTGTAGTATCAATTGGGTATAAAATTGATTTTAATGAATCATAATAATATTTATTAGTAACATTTTGTATAGTGTCATAAATACCATACCATCTATAAAAATCATCTTTAATAGTGTCAATAATTTGTTTACATGAAATATTTTTAAATTCATATTGTTTGTGTGTTTGTGCAATAACTGTATTATAATGAATTAATATATAAAAAATAAATACTAATATTTTTATCATTTTATATTATTTGAATTGTATGTCCTATAAATAAACTTCATCCCTTGTTTTGTCCAAAAATCGATTGGGGTCATTTGTATATGTTTAGGGATATATATTAATTTACCTTTTTCTAATACATACAACGGAGCTGCATAAATTAGGTGTTTTATTCCATTTTTAATGGTAATAAAACCGCTGTGTCCAGTTGCACCACTAGAAAAAGGGAATTCAAATGCACCTATATCACCAGAATGGGGGTCTATAGTTATCGGGAGTTCTGAAAAAATATCATTAGGATTAGCAAAATCACTAGCAAGATAATGATTGTCAAGATGATAACTAGCTTCATCTATAATTTTCATAACTAATTCATTGCATTTTTGTGGATTAGAGTAATCATCAGGGTTTAATTCAATAAATTTATTGATAACCTTTATAATTCTATTTCTAATTTCTTGCACTTTTTTCTCATTGTCTTCTTGTTGTCGTTGTGGACCATTCAACCCCAGTTCCAAACTATGATTCAGTGCTGCTATAATAAGTCCTCTTGAGGCGCCTTGTAAAAAATCGCTACCTGTTAATTGCGCCGTAATGCCACCGCTCAAAGCACTACCAACATATAAACTTACTAATTGGGTGGCACCAGCATTTGTAAAAGCGGCACTA
>JASGCT010000148.1 GCA_030053915.1 Alphaproteobacteria bacterium | reverse complement strand
TTGTCCACTTGAACAAAACGTCTCAAAAATAGCCTACTTTTTGTCCATTACGCCTAAAATTATGTAATCTGAATTTTTTAATTACATGAAGATGGCATTAAACTGACTGTTGAAATGAGCATTTTAACCCAACTTGCCAGTGTTTTTTAAATCTTTAGACTGGGATAACATTGTACGCATCATGAATGCTCAAAAATATGTTACATCTACTATAAAAAAACAAAAAAGGACAATGTATCTTGATTAAAAAATGTACCCGACCAATACCTGATGTTTTAGAGATTTATAATGCCATTAGATATCAAAATGTACCCATTAAAACAAAACGCTATGTAGTCCCCCAATAAACAGTTTTTAAAAAAATGCTATTGAATATCAGATAGTTATAGGTTATAGTGTGAGTTAGCTTAAAAAAATATCAATAAATTTCATTTTTCTTTTTATCAACAATCTATGATGATTTCGTAATTCCCAACTTTTAATTCCTAAAATGTTCTTTACCTAACAAAAATAGTAATGGAATATCTAAGCGGGCAGACCAAGATTTTTCGCTATGGTCGCTTCCTTTAAAAAACCTCGTTTGCCACTGATCTTTTGAAATATGTTTGGTTTGCATCACACGATCTATTTTGTGTTGAAGCGGCGGATACAAAGCATCTAAGGTTTGGTCGCCATAATCAAAATAAATTTTAGATTGTGTATTCTTAGGAAAATTGAGGTTTAAATAATTCAAAAAAGCCTGCGGTATTGGATTATTTTCAGTAGCAAAAACGCCAGGCCAATGGGTAGATAAACAGGCAACACCACCAAATATGGTAGGATACTCACATAAAGCATACATCGATATTAATCCACCCATACTACTGCCAGCCATAAAAGTATGCGAAGCATCGGTATAAGTAGCATATTGCGCATCTATTTGAGGCTTCAATTCTTGAACAATAAATTTTAAATAGTTATCAGATTGGGGCATAAATTCCGTTTCGGTTCTTGCTTTTTGTTTTAATTGTGCCGTAATAGAATCTTTTTCAATAGCGCTTAAAGATTGATAGGGTTTTTCCGGAAAATAATCGCTATGCCTGGTTTTACCGCCATTCCATATTCCTACCACAATACAAGGAATAATTTTATGTGATGTTATAAGTTTAGAAACAATGTCGTCAACTAACCACTCTTGTTTATTCCAAGTAAGGTTCGAATCGAATAGCATTTGACCATCGTTCATATAAAGTACGGCATATTTTTTATTGGGGTTATAGTCGGCAGGAAGCCAAATATCAATATTTCTTGGGGTTACAAACTGAGAATTAAAGTCGCTGATTCGTTCGATGCGACCGCTGACAACCTTTGGTAATTGGGCATTCAACCCACTTAGAATGATAATAAAAGAAGCCAAAAAGCTAAATAATTTTAATGGCATACATACTATTTTTGTAATCTTTACAGCAAATATACACTTATTTTTACTTTTTTTATTGTTTTACAAGTATCAATTTAATATTGCCTGTAAATGGACCGATGTTATTATTAAATTTGATGAAGCCGCTTGAAATATTCGAGACATCGGTCATTATTTGTTGTTGGGTATTTAATTTGATATTATCTAAGGTCAATTTGATATAATCGGTACTGGTGTCAATAAAATTGCCATTATCGTCAAAATATGGAATTGGTTTAAAGTTGCGGATGCGCGTGCTAAAAACAAGGTCGTTATTAACTATATTGCAGGTATCGGTGCTATAGGTATAAAAATTTTCTAACACATTGATAATGGTGTCGTTGATAAATAGTTGATTTTTATTGAGAGGGTTATAGGCAATGGAGCGTCTGGTATATTTTGTGGCATAATTGGGTGGTGAATCGATAATGGTAAATATTTGACCGCCTAAATTATAATTAAAGGTTAAGTATTGTTTACCGTACCAGCGTCCTATCAAAGCACTTGGGTCGGCATTGTTTTGTGGTGTTACAACCGAGGTATCGCATTGGTAGCAAAAGCAACCCAGCGTTACCATATAAATGAGGTTAAAAATGGATTTTTTCATATATTTTATTTTAAAGTTTGTTTTTTAGCATATTCATAATTCAGCTCTGTAAAAGTTCGATTGCGGTTGCCGTTAGATGGAAAAAAAAAACGATTTCTATAAGCATCTATACCAAGTTCTGAATCAATTCCTGCAGTGTCATTTACTTTATATATATAATAAAAATAGGTATCATCAAAAATTACTTTAACAGTATCTGCATTATAAAATAATTCTTGAGAAAACTGAGGTTGTCTGTCATTAAATTGAATTACAGCTGGTTCAATACATCCACCACTAAAAGAATAAAAAAGCGTTTGAAATGAATCTAATTTACAGACATTTTGTAAAACATTTTTATCAATGGTTACAATTTTAATAATATGATTGGTTTTATTTTCCAAATTTCCTCCATCATTTCCCTCAGCACAATCGTTTATACAACTTTGAAATTGAATCAAAATACTGCCAATTATTAAATTTAAAAACACTTTGTTTTTCATAACATAATATAGCATTTTATTTTAAAGTTTGTTTTTTAGCATATTCATAATTAAGCTCTGTAAAAGTTCGTGTACTGTAAGATGGATTTAAAAAAAAATCTCGATTAA
>JASGCT010000147.1 GCA_030053915.1 Alphaproteobacteria bacterium | reverse complement strand
GTTCTGTAGCATTACCAGCCTTAAAGTGTTGATTTATTTCTTTTATATACTCTTCAATAGTCATAACGGCGAAAGTAATATTTTAATGAATATTAAAAAATGTAAACTTATAAATCATAAATTACTGATAATCAAAAACTTATAAAGTTGGTGTACTCAAATATATAATTACCATTATTTAATACGCCCTTTAGGGAACAATTTATTAACAATTCATTAACCTTTTATTTTTTCTATTGTCATAATAAGTATAGGAACTATTATTATGATTTGTCTCTTTTATTATAAAAAATTAAATAATCAGTCTATGAAAAAGAAAATTGACACTTTAGGAAAAATTTTATTAAGACATGATCTCCAAGACATTGAGTTGAAAAAATTAGGAGGTGGTTCTGATAAAAACGCTTATTGTAGTTCGCTGTGCGGGTCCGCTGGAATATGTCGTAAACAAGGTAGTGTAGCTTCTTATACTTGTTGTCACTGGTCTTTAGACACAAATGGACAACGTCTGGATGTACCGTACAGGTGTTGTCAAAATGGGCTTGAGTGCGATCCAGGCACTGTTGCTGGACCACGAACTACCAGTGGTGGCGGGCATTCAGCTTCATATGCTATTTGTGCAGGAAATTGTGTTGGATAGAACACGCTCTTTTATGATGTTGTAATGTATGTGCATTTTTTTGTCATATAGCTCCATCAAAAAAATCAATGGTATATAGATTTATCTTGAGCTTAGCAATCTATATACCATTGATTTAGACAAAAGAAAAATTACTCTTACAAAGGCAACTAATTTTTGGTATTGCACAACCTCATTTTTTTTATAGTCCAATAACCATTAGTAAGCTACAAAGATGGGCACCTATCTCTTGTTGCCAGTTCAACACATTGGAAACCGATGCCCAGATCACAACAAGACCAATAGAAACAAGTATATTTATCAGGTAAATCGTGACAATCACAGTCAGATGGCTTGCTACAAGCCTTATACATTGTTGAGGACGAATCACAACTACAGTAGTCACCTAGTTTTTTGCCACCATCTACCTTTTTAACTTCAGTTCTATCCAACAGAGAACCTAATTTCATTGTTTTTTGCTTCATGATTTTTATTTTTTTGTAAAGGTATAAAAAATTACTACAAAAAAATGGGAAGATGTTAAAAAAAGTTCAATCAAGAAGGTACAGGCTAAATCTTCCACCTTTGAAATTTATTCGTTACCATTTTATATGATTAACTATTATTTATTGAGTTGCTTTCCATTTGGTTATAGAGAATTATAAAATAAAATATAACTTGCGGAAAGGAAGCAATATTTCTGAAAATATTTATAAAATATCCCCCATGAAAAGAGCAGATTTTTTAAAGGCAGGAGCGTTATCAATAGCAGGGTTAAGCGTTTCAAATTTAATGGGGCAAAATTCAAAACTGCAACCAATTGCACATACAAAGCCTATTAATCCTCGTGAAGGGCTTAAAATAACAGGGCATAGAGGTTATAGAGGATTAGCTCCTGAACATACTATGGAAGGTTATATTCCAGCAGCCAATACCGGTGTTGATGTTTTAGATATGGATGTTCATTTTACTAAAGACCGGGTTCCTGTTTGTCTCCACGATCCTTATCTTAATCCCGATTTTACAACACATGCTGATGATGGGCTTTTTGTGTCGCCTAATTTCTTTTTAGTAAAAGCCATGACTTATGATGAGTTATTAAAATTTAGAGTGGGCACGCTAAACCCTAATTCTGAATATTTTCGAATTTTCACCGAACAAGTGGCTTTTTCTAATGCTAAAATACCGAGGGTAGAAGATGTGTTTAGAAAGTTTAAAAATACGCATTTAGAATTTCAATGTGAAATTAAGCTCAACCCTTATAAACAAGAACTTTATTATACGCCGGTTGAATGCGTTAAAATGCTTTTAGAAGTTGGAGACAAATGTGGCGTACTCGATCGTATGCAAGTGCAATCGTTTAACTGGGAAACTTTAACTTTGGCAAAACAATTATGTCCTGGTATTCGTACATCGGCATTAACGGCTATCGATTACGAAGTAGAAGACTATCATAAACAAGGGTTATGGCTAGGTGGGAGGCAAATACAAAATTTTCCTTCAAAAGTTGCAATGGTAGATCATTTAGGTGCTTGGAGTTGGGATGCTGAGGATGTTGAATTAACACCTGAATTAGTTAAGGAATGTCATGACAAAAACATTGTGGTGAAGGTATGGAATAATCCCCAAACTTTCCCCCCTTATGTTAATCAGCTTTTAGAAAAATATCACATCAGAAATAATAAAGTTCCTTACCCGCAGCTTGGTAATTGGCCTAACCCTACATTAGAGCAGTTGATGGAATGGGGCGTGGATTATATAATTACTGACCGACCTGATGTTGCTCGAGGTATTGCAACGGTAAAAGGCTACCGAGTGGCTAATCCTCATTCTATTATTTAAGGTGGGTTCTAAAAATTGTTTTTTTAAAGATGGCTGATACCGCCAAAATGAAATTTTATTTTTAGGTGGTTACCGGATACTTAATCCAAGACAACAAAGCAATGAAATAGACCATTGAGCGAGTAGAAATGTGTGTTTATACCTATTTTTTCAATTATTTTCATCATTTTTGCAGTTCGACAATATGGCTCTATGACGAAAATGGTGGGTAAAATGTTAGAAGTTTGATGACTTTAAAAA
>JASGCT010000146.1 GCA_030053915.1 Alphaproteobacteria bacterium | reverse complement strand
TTATGTCAAAAATAGTTTTTATCTTGCATAAAAAAAAAATTATGTTTGCCGTTTGTCGTTTGCCGTTTGCCGTTTGTCGTTTTTAAAATGCTTGTCTTTAAAAAATTACCTCAAATTCATACAATTTTTATTAAACCTTAAAAGCAAATACCAACCACAACATTTATACTTAATATGCCAAGTTCTTTTACATTTTAACAATAAAGTACGATGCGGACATCCACCATAACGAATGAAAATTCGTGCATTTAAAATCATAACAAATTAGCCTGACGATGATTTGTTATTTTTAAAATTGTCAGACAAATTGCCGCCGCATCCCAACAGCGTTAAAGATGGGTAAAATTTTAAAATAAAAAATAAATCAAAATGAAAAATAATTATATAAATTTAGATAGCTATACTAATAATTTAGGGTTAATAGAATTAACTAATTATGAAATGTTATTTATTGATGGTGGTGGTGGTGGTATGGCTAAATGGTTGAAGATTCTTCTAGGTGTTGCTTGTTGTATTGTAGGTGCGTTATTAGAGCCTGTTTCTGCTGGTGCCTCAAGTGTTTTGATTGCTGCAGGTGGTACATTGATTGGTAGTGCTAAGTAAAAATATATCAAAAAAAATTATTGTTTGGCACTGTTTTAATTTACTTTAATATTTGTTTAACAAAAATTGATTTTAAATTCACCTTAAAATATTTTAAAATAGTGCTAAAACAATAAAACTAATAATTTAATGCTAAAAATATTAATTCTGTTATTATTATTTTTTATAAATGCCAATTCTATTTATTCTCAACATTATATTAGTGGTACAATTTTAGACTCTTTGACGGGAAATGCTATAAATGCGGCAAGTATTTCTAATCTTGAAAAAGGAACTTTAACAGATAACAATGGTTGTTTTAAAATTTCTAACACAAAGCAAAATTATGTTCATATTTCGCATATTGGCTATCATTCAAAAAAAGTAATTATTGATACTATATTTAAAATAATTTATTTACAACCAAAAACTACTAATTTACATGATGTTGAAGTAAAATCAAGTATTTTTAATTTGTTTTTAGATGCTATCTCAAAAATAAAAACTAACTACTATTATGATAATGAAACATTACAAGAAGGTTGGACTAAACAATCTTTAATTGACCTTGGTAGAAATACAGATACACTAAATAAAGGAATCGAAGGAATCTATGATCAAGATATATCACAATTTATGTTATATCCTGCTTATAAGAATTCTTCAGAATATCCTTTAATAAAATATAAAGATATAAATCAAAGAATTTATAGAAATATTGATAGTTCAAAAAGTAGTCCAGAAAGTAATTTTGTAAATTTTATAGATGATATTTGTGATGCCGATTTTGTTTTGAAAAGAAAAAATTTTATTCATCATAATAGCAATAAACTCTACAGATATGTTTCTAATGGTCAAAAAATATTAGATAATAGAAAAGTTATTGAAATTTTTTTTTATAATAATAAAAACAAAAACAAAATAGGTACTTTATATATCGATTCACAATCGCATGCCTTTGTAGCTTGTAATTTTTATGAATATAGTTCAAAACAATATGAAGCTCCCTTAGACTATCGGAACACATTTATTCAGTATAAAATAGACTCCAATAATAAATGGAACATTAAGAATATATATGTTGAAACTAAATATTCTAAAACAATTAATATTATTATGAAACAATATTATAATAATGAATTTGTAAGAATTTATCAAAAAAAAGATACTATTAAATTTATTAAACCGCCTTTAATTGACTATCTTGACAAAACGAATATTACTACCTCAACCAAAATTAATTCTGAACAATTTAATAAAGATAATCATGCAATAGACTCTATATTAAAAAACAATCATAACTTAAAATTAGAGAATAATAGTTATACTCAAAAAAAAATTAAAAAAAGTACATATTTCACTAAAATTATTTTAAATCCTGATAATTTTAACGTTTTGTTTCTATTACAAAATTTAGAAAATTATGAACAATTAAGTTATAACATATTTGTAAAAATTAGGTTATATAAAAATTTATATTATTATCGTGGAGGTAGCATTTCTAAAAAAATTTTAACTGTTTTTTCACCACAATATATTGTAGTAAATCGTTTTGATGGTATTGGTTATAAAATACCATTTAGTTCGTATTTTCCTAAATACTCTTGTCTTATTTATAGTGGGTATTCTTTTGAAAAAATCGCTATGAAAAATAATACTATTTTCAGTCAAGATGACATTTTTTTAGGCTGTCAATTTGAAAGAAGGATTAATAAAAATTTAGGATTCATCTTAGATATTGGCGCACCCATCGTTAAATTAAATAATTATAATAACACTGAAATAATAAAAAACAGAAATGTAAAATTAGGTTTAGGAATTAGTTATAGAATAAATTAAAACAAATTATATGAATCCACAAATTTTAGAAAAGCAAAAACAAATTTTAGAAACTATCGAAAATTCTTCTAAAACAATCTTACTTCAAGTAAACGGTTATATGCAGATTACTAAATTTAAAATTAAATCAAATACCTCAATTCAAGAAATTGAACAAGATTTGCCAATCTTATTTAATACATCACAAATAGCTATAGCAACTAAAATTAGTAAGCTATACCAAGAGTTCCAACAAAAATAATCCCATGCTCCTCCCCGCAACCTTTCTCGAAAACACTAAAAACGTTTACCTTCCA
>JASGCT010000067.1 GCA_030053915.1 Alphaproteobacteria bacterium | reverse complement strand
CAATAAACAATAAACATTTTTTTTCATTTTATTACCATTTATATTTATGAATATTATTTTGGGTATTACGATACCATTGGGTATAGCCTACATGCAATTTAAAGTTTTTAAAATTTTGAATGACTAAAGGCAAAGGGTTATTCGTATCTAAATACGTAATAATTGATGAATCGGGACTATAAGACACGCTTTGCTAGTCTTGAGCCGACAATCTACTATCCTTACATGCTATCAACAATAATAAAAAACAAAATATTCTATAACCCATAAACTAAGATATATTTTTTACAAAGCTACTAAATTAATTTTTAATTATAGTTACAAAAATTTAAACAAAATTAAAAAATTACTCTTTTTATAAAAAACGCTGACAAAAAATATAATGAATCAACCGTCTATAATAACAAAAGATGTTTTAAATTCTTCAAATAAATTAAAATATTTAAATTTATAGATTAACAAAAATCAATGTTCTAAAATTACTTAAATTACAACGTTAAATGTTGCAATTTATCTATGTTTTCTTTAAGTTTTTTACCTCGTTGTATTCTGCCAAATAAAAGGGTAGAACCAATATTAAAATTAAATAAATAGTTTTTGTCGTAAAAAAATGGTGCAAAAATATTCGATGTTCCTAAACTTAATTGAAATGCCCCTATATTTACATTCATACCAAGCCCAAAACTTTCAAAGCGTTTATTATAAAACAAGGCAGAGTATCTAAAATCTAAAACTTCACCAACTTTTTGGCTAAAGCTTGCCATTATTGCTGGATTAAATTCAAATTCATTAAAATCATTATAGACTACAACATCCACTTTATATTTCCAACTAATTAAATAAGTCCAACCCAAAAAAAATCTTGGTTTTAAATATTGAGTATATTGAAGTGGCTCATCAGATATTTTAAAAATATTTTTTAAAGTATCGGTTAGTTCACTAAAAACAGAATCTGTAAGTTCAAAATTATCTAATCCAACGCCTTTATATTTGTAATTTATATTTTGAGAATTATAAATACCACTTTGTGAGTTCCATCTAATAAACCCTAAATCTAATAAACTTGCTGAAACAACATTTTTATTATCAATTTTATATTCAAAACCCAGGTCAATGCCTCCGCCATTTCCTGCAAATAATTTTCGGTTGCTAAAAAAATCGGAACTTTTACCAGAAACAACATCGTATATTCCACCAATTCTACCTCTTAAATTTCCTTGAATTGTTAACGAATCTATATTAGATTCCAAATTAAAATTACTTTTATCAAGACTTGCATTATAAAGCCCACTTAAATATTTTAGCCGAACTCCAAACTGAATTTTATCGTTCACTGTTTGGGTAATTCCAACATGCGTTTCTAAATAAGCATTGCTTTCAAATTTAAGATTATTAAGCGCTACGGGTCTTTTTAATACATTATTATAATACGTATTTCCAATGAATGCTAATCCTATGAAATCTTCGGGTAAATTAAGTGCTAAGTTTTGTTTTAAGATAGTACCTATACTAATAAAGGTATTTTTTTTAATTGTGTAGCCTACATATAATAAATTCCATTGAAGGTTTTGGCTAATATTGTTGAAATTAATATTGGGGTCATTAATTATGTTTCTAATAGTTGTATCAACCGAAATATTTTTATTAAAAATATTACTTAAATTAATATTCGACAAATTAATATTCGTATTGACATTAGACAACACATTAATTACTAATTTGGCTTCTAATTTAAAAGAGGGATTTAATAAATTGCTTTGAAAATTATTATTAGAGCCATAATAAAACACGTCTTTTTGACAAAACAAACTCGTATTATAGAAGGCTATAAAACCAAAAAATAAAATAAGATATTTAATTTTTTTCAAAAGCTTCAATTTGATAGGGTTATTTTAGTAATGACTCCAAATTTTATATTCATAAAGTAATCGTTATATATTTTAACTTGGGATGTGCCATCGTTAGGTGTAAAAAAAGTTGCTTTTACAACAATATTATTAGCTTTTTGATTTATTAAATTATTAATTTGAGTCTTTGACAGCGAGAAGCTACTTTGTGACGTTGAGGGTGCAATAGTTTTGCCATCACTATTTATTGCACTCGGTGTTAAAACACCACTAATCACCGAAGAATCCACTATGGTATTAGATGCATTAATAAAATAAATTTTTACATCGGATTTAAATGGGAATCCGTTTTCAATTTTTAAACCTAAAACAAGCGAATCTAACCCTTCAAAACTATTAGATTCAAATTTAATGGTGTCTGTTAGCACAACATTTCTGGCATTTAATATTAAAGGAATATCTAAAAGTGTGCCAATATAAAGCTTCTGTCCAATAGCACCAAAAGAAATAAAATCCCGCTCTGTATTGATATTTACTTTGGCGTTGATAGTTCCAGTAATTGCGGGTAAGGATACAAATTCGTTAATTTTTCCTCTATTTTCGCCATAATTACTAAAAACGTGTTGCGTAGTAGCAAAGGTTAAGTTACTGTAATTGAATGGTGTTACATCATTTGGAACAATCGGCGTATTAATTTGAAAAGGTGTAAATCTGTCTCTTAAAAACGCTGTTTGGTCGGCATTAATTCCATTTAAACTGAGGTCTATAATAAATGGCACGCCAATTGAATTCTTTGAGTTTACGGTTAATGTAGCACTATCAAATGCAAAACCACTTGATATGTTTTTTAGCTCGGTATTATTGATGTCTCTGGATAAATAAGTGCTTGTAGTATCTTTTATTATTCCAACAACATACAGTAATTTGGCTGAGGCGAGTCTTAAATTAAAATTCAAACGTTGGCTTGAATCGAATGCTACATAATTGATATCCGAACCAATAATATTTATTTTAATTTCAAAATCTACCGTGTTGCTTAAAAGTGAATTTCTGTCGAATAAAAATTGAACTTTACTAAAATCGATTGCTTTATAATTAAATGCTTGTTGTGGGGGTATAGATAGCGTTTGCTCGGGGAACTCTGTGTTATTTTTAGTAGCATTTAAGAATTTAATTTTAATTTCTAAAGGGTAATTAATAGACGACAACCCTTGCATAAACGTTTCAGCCGTGTCAAATGCAATATTAAAAAATCGTTCACCTAGCGCATTAGCACTTACATTGGCAGATCGGGTAAATGATTGAATTGTTTGACTTGGCAATTTAGCTAATCCTGCACCTAATTTTAAATTGAGTAACATTAAATTTATGCTAAAATTATCATTTAAATTTATAGGAACAATCCCAGAACTTGCTCTGGTTTTTAACCTCCGAATTTTATAAGAAAACACATTGTCTAATACAGTACCTTCTTTAATATTTAATATAACGGATTTTTTTTGGTTCGAAAGAATATTACTTAATGTAACAGAACTAAATACTAATTTATTACTCGAAGTATTATAAATATCAAAAACAATTGAATCTATGGTAGTTGGTAAAAAATTGGTTAAGTCAAAACTAAGTGACCCGCTTTTAACATATATTAAGGAAAAATTATTTAAGGTAGTGAATTTTTGAATAGTTTTTGTTGAATCCGAAATAGCTGGAAAAACATTTGTGGTGCCATTTAACATATTTAATACATTTCGATTCGTGGCATTTAAATCTGGTAAAAGCGATTGAAGGGAAATAGATTTATTAAGATTTTCATTGCCTACTTCCACAAATCCTAAAATTGTATCTACTGACGTTAAGGTTTGAGATTTTATTTCTGTTATTTTATTATTTGTATATTCAAATGTAGAATCATCTCTTATTAAAACATGAATCAGGTTAGAACCGTCCACTCGACTATTTTCTTTATTATTATTGACTAAACTGGTAATTTTTAGATTTGAATACGCTAAAGGTAAGGCAAACTCAACCGTTGGAGCATATTCGTTAAATTTATTAAAATCCAATTCATACTTGCTACAGCTTAACAAATAAAAATTTAAAATTAGTAAATAAAAAATATTTTTTTTCATATTTAGCCACAAAGATATGATTTTTTTTTAATTTTTTTATTTTTTTTAATTTTTTTATTTTTTTATTTTTTTACTTTTATGTTTTTTTAAACTTTTTTTATTTTTTTTTATTTTTTTTATATTTTCTGTTTTTTATTTAATATCTTTGCGATAATTAATTATGTATGGTTAAAAAGCGGTTTATTAAATTTTTAGCATTAGGCTTTTTATTTTATATACATTTTAGTGCTTCGGCTCAAATAACTATACCTTCCCAAAAAACAACGCAACCAAAGGCTGTTTCAAAAAAAGTAGTTTCCAAAAAAATAGCTTCAAAAAAAACTAACGGTTTAAAAGCAGATAGCTTAAAAGCTGATAGTTTAAAGGCTGATAGTTTAAAAACTAAAATTCAAAAAAAAGATCCGTATAAAGTTGTTTTTACTAAATTTGTTTTAGATAATGGGTTAACAGTTATCTTACATCAAGATAATGCAACCCCCATAGTAGCCGTAACAGCTATGTATCACGTGGGGTCAAAAAATGAAGACACCTCTCAAAAAGGATTTGCACATTTTTTTGAACGCTTATTATACGAAGGGAGTAAGTATATTAAAAAAGGCGAATATTTTGATTTTGTTTCAGCACACGGTGGTGATGTAGAAGCGAATACAAATTTCGACCGAACCTTTTTTTACGAAGTGTTACCTTCCAATCAAATTAAATTAGGTTTGTGGTTAGAAAGCGAACGCATGCTGCAAGCCAAAATAACCCAAGAAGGCATTGATTCTCAACGTGCTATAGTAAAAGAATTAAAAAGAAATATGTATGAGAATACGCCCTACGGAACTTATTTACCAGAAATTTTTAAGTTAGCATATAAGGTTTCTTCGTACGGTTGGGTACCCATTAGCGACATAGACCATTTAGAGCAAGCGACACTAAAAGATTTTATTAATTTTTACAGAACCTATTATGTACCTAATAATTGTGTATTAACCATTGCTGGTGACATTGATACGAATTTTGTAAAAAATCAAGTTATTGAATACTTTGCAGATATTCCACGTGGGAATAGAAATTTTAATTTACCAACTATTAACGAACCGTTACAAAACAATGACATTAAGAATACAATTATTCAAGATAATATTGACCTTCCCGCTGTATTTATGGCATATAGGGTGCCATCTATTAAATCTAAAGATTATTTTGCCTTAAATTTATTAAACAATTTATTATCTGTTGGTAAATCATCGCGGCTCTATAACTATTTAGTAGATAAAAGGCAAACCGCTTTTAATGTTGATGGAATACCCATTATAAATGAAGATGGCGGTTTATTAGTATTTTATGGAATTGCCAATATTGAACAATCCCCAGAAATTATTCAGAATGATATGGAGGATGTGTTTAATGAAATTTCTAGTCGTCTTGTTTCTGAAAAAGATTTTGAAAAAGCCAAAAATGAATACGAAACAAATTTTATAACCAGTCGCAATAGTATGCTAAAAATTGCTGAAGGATTATCTAAAAACGAATTATTCTTAGGTAATGCAGACAATTTTAATAAAGATATTAAAAGTATTCAATCTGTAACGCGACAAGATGTTTTAGATTGTGCCAAACGCTATTTAGTAGCTAAAAATCGTGTGGTGTTATTTTATGTACCAAAATCAAATAAAAATTAAAATAATTTCTATGAAATTCCTAATATATATAAGCTTGTTCATGATACCATTATTAGGATTTAATCAAATTACAGTCGATCGTACCAAAGCCCCACTTCCCATTCCTTATAAACCTTTTGAATTAAAAAAAGTAGATAGCTTTTCTTTAAAAAATGGGTTACTTGTTCTTGTTGTTGAAAACAGAAAACTCCCCGTAGTAACTGCCGAATTATTAGTAGATATATTTCCTGTAAAAGAAGGCGACAGAGCCGGTTTATTAGAATTTATTTTTCCTGACATGTTAAAGGCAGGAACACGCACTAAAACCAAAGCTAAAATCGATGACCAAATCGACGAAACCGGCGGTTATTTAAATTCATTAGGCACTAATTTACAAGCCTATTCTTTAAAAAGAAATTTTGATTCCTTGTTAAGTATCATGAGCGATATTTGTTTAAACCCTACCTTTCCTGTAGTTGAATTGGATAAATTAAAAAAAATAAAAATTTCGGAAATTGAAGCCGGTAAAGATGATTCAGCTAAAATAGCCTATAATGTTAAAAAAGCTATTATGTACGGTAAAAACCATCCTTATGGTGAAGTAGCTACCAAGGAAACTATCCAAAAAATTAGTCAAAACGATCTTAAAATATTTTATAATAACTATTTTAGACCCAATATAAGTTATTTAGTTTTGGTAGGCGATATTAATGTAACCGAAGCCAAAAAATGGGCAGAAAAATATTTTGGCACTTGGGAGAAAAAAGATGTGCTATTTCCAACTATCGATTTTCCAAAAATACCTACCCAAACCAATGTGGCTATCGTTCATCGCCCACAAGCAGTACAATCTCAAATAGAAATATTTCATCCTATTGATTTACCTTTTAACTCGAGTGAAGTCATATCATCAAAGGTTTTAAATCAAATTATGGGTGGCACTGGAAAAAGCAGACTGTTTTTAAATTTGTGTGAAAAATATGATTTTAGTAATGCAACATATTCAGAATTAAAACCTGATAGATTTGTGGGTAGTTTCTCGGCTTCAGCATCTGTTTTCAATGAAAAAGTTGATAGCGCACTTGAAGAATTTTTATATGAGTTTAAAAAAGTTGATACTCAAATTGTTACAACTAAAGAACTTGTAAATGCCAAAAATTATTTAACAGGTTCCTTTAATCGTTCGTTTGAAGATGATCGTCAAATAGCAATCCAAGCACTCAATTTTATAAGGTATGATCTTCCCCAAGATTATTATAAAAATTATATAAAAAGAATTATGGCTGTTAGAACCGAAGATGTGCGGCATAGTGCTCAAGACTACATTAATTCTGAATACATGACGTTATTAGTGGTTGGTAATTCTGTTGATTTTATGCCTGAGATATCAAGATTTGGTAACGTAACATATTACGATGAATTGGGCAATATAATCGACCCGCCCGTTTTTGACTCTACAAATATTCAAGCACATTATATTTTTAAAAAATATTTACATGCCATTGGTCCCAATAAAAATCTTAAAAAAGTTAAAGACCTTAGTTTCCATGGCGATATGGATATAAGCGGGGCTACGGCTGATGTAAGTTTAAGATATATTTTTCCAGAACAATTTATAAACAAGGTGGTTTTAGAAGGTCAGGTTATTATTCAACAATCTATTATTGATAACAAATATACTAAAATATCAAATCATCTCCCAATTCCATTAGATTCTGCTGAAAAACAAGATTTAAGAGACCTTTCGCATGTGTTTAGCGAACTTGATTATTTAAGTCCTAAAAATCATTTTATTTATAAAGTAGAGGGTACAGACATGGTTGATAATAAATTGTGCTATAAAGTAGCATTTTATAATAAAGATATTTTAAAATTTATAAATTGTTACGATGCCAATTCATTTTTAAAAGTAAAATCAACATCATTTGATACAAAAACAAAAAATCCACAAGTGTCCTATTATAAAAATTATAAAGCATTCAATGGTATCTTTTTACCAACAAAAATTGTGTATGAAGTTTTTGGTGGCACAAAATTAGAAGTTGATTTTAATAAAATTTATATTGATTCGGGACTCAATATAAAAGATTTAAAATAAAATATTTAAAATAAAAAAAATGAAAAAGACATTACTATCTATTACACTTTTTGTGTTCATAACTTTATTATCTTTTGCCCAAAATGCGGCTCCAAGTGTTGAAAGCATTTTAAATCGTTGTATCCAAGAAACCTTTAAAAAACTTCCTTTAGACCAAATTAAAGATTGTGAAATTGTAAATGTTGGTAATGCTATGGGGCGTGAGATGATGTTTACCAATCGCTATCTTTTACCCAATGGATTTATGCAAAAAATTGGCAGTGGTGAGCAAATATTTATGTATCAATCTAAAATTAATGACACCTATAATATGGTTCAACAAAACAACCAAGTTCCCATTGATGATAATATCAAAAAACTTATTGATGCCAATAGCTATATTATTCCTGAGTTAGGCTTTATTAAAAAACTTGATAAAATAAAATACATTGGGGCTGATAAGGTAGATGGCGTTGATGCTTACGAACTAAGTGTTTCAGACGAATCTGGTGAAAATAATGTACATCTTTTTTATAGTGTAAGTTTGGGATTAAGAATTAAAATGACAACCGAAACCAAACAAGGTAATGTAGATATTTCATATTTAGATTATAAAGAATATCCATGTGGTTTGGTTTTTTATAGTAAAATGAGCATTATTTATAATTCACAATTTACCATCGAAAACGATGTTAAAAGTATTAAAGTAAATTCAGGATTAAAACCCAGTGATTTAGAAAAATAATCGTTTCATCTTTTGCGAAACTTACGTTGCTTCGTATTCTTGAAAATAAATTCAATATAAATAAACGTCTTCAATTAAAAAAATTTCTTGAATACGGTTTTTGGTTAATAAAATGGATACAACATCAAATTGTACCCAGAGATATTTAGGGTTCTTGAGTTGATATGCCGAAGCCGCCCATTTTAAATGGTTCATTTTTTCCTTTTTTATTGCCTCTTCAGGATATCCAAAAGTATTAGAACTGCGCATTTTAACTTCAACAAAATGTAATGTATTATTGAATAATGCAATAATATCAATCTCCCAATGTTTATGTCTCCAATTGCGTTCTAATATAATCCAGCCTTTAGCTATTAAAAAGTCAGATGCAATTTCTTCACTAAATTGTCCAACTTCTTGATTATTTTGTTGTAAATTTGCCATACGTTTTTAATTGTAAATTTATGAAAAATAATTTTAATAAACAACCGTATTTATTACACGGAAAAGTACGTAATTATGATTGGGGTGGTTATGATTTTATACCCAAACTTTTAGGTATAAATTCACAACCAAATACTCCTCATGCAGAATATTGGTTAGGCGCACACGAACAAGCCCCATCTACCATTAATTTCGACAATAATATTACCATGAATTTATGTGATATGTTACAAGACAATCCAGCATATTTTACGCAAAATACACAAGAAATTAGAGATTACAAATTTCCTTTTTTACTTAAAATATTAGATGTCAAAAAAATGCTTTCAATTCAAATACACCCAAATTTAGCAGAAGCATCAACAGGCTATGAAGCAGAAAATAAACATCAGATTCCTTTTAATAGTCCTCTGCGGGTTTTTAAAGATCGAAATCATAAGCCCGAAATGATGATCGCTTTGAGTAAATTTTGGTTAATTCATGGCTTTGCGCCCCAAGATATCATTAATAGCAGACTTTCTAAGTATCAAAGTTTAAAAAAAATTGCTGATGATTTTGATAACCAACATCTTGAAACGGCATTTAAAAAATTGATGTTATTGCCTAAAAATGCTCAAACCGAGATAATTCATGATTTTTTATTAGAATTAGAGCCTTTACATTTTGATAAAAATAGTGCTGAATTTTGGATAAAAAAATATACCCAACAGGTTTCTAAAGATCTTTTAAATGACATTGGTATTATAAGTATTTTATATTTTAATATTGTTGCTTTAAATTATAAAGAATCTATTTTTCAGGCACCAGGCTTACCACATGCTTATTTAGAAGGCCAAAATATTGAAATTATGACGAATAGCGATAACGTGATCAGAGGTGGCTTAACTGTAAAACATATCGATATAAATTTGTTTCTGGAACATCTAAATTTTTCAGAAACAATTCCTTATGTTTACAAACCAATAGAAACATCAAAGGGTCTTGTTGAATATAGTTTTAAAGAATGCAATGCCTTTGGTGCAACTTGGTTAGAATTGAGCCTAGAACAATCTTATCATTGTATAACATCAAAAGTAGAAATTATGTTGTGTATTCAAGGACTAGTAAGGCTTGCATATATTTTTGAAGGACAGGCTTGTTTTATTACAATCAGCAAAGGTGAGGCTTTGTTAATTCCAATCGGTTTTGAATATCATTTAACAACAAAAGAATTTAGCATCTTAGTAAAATCTTATTAATATTTTGTATAGTAAATTTAAGAAAGCTACACAATTTTAAAAATAAGGTGGAAATAAATAAAATAATATTCTTTAACCATATAAATTTGTATTAATTTTTAGTTATTAATTTTTTTTTGTATCTTTGCACACTTTTAAAATAAATATAAGGCGAGATAGCTCAGGCGGTTAGAGCGTTGGATTCATAACCCAAAGGTCTCGGGTTCAACTCCCGATCTCGCTACAAAATTACAATACTGCATCGTATAAACATAGTTTACATTACATTAAAATTTTTAATGAATAGCTGGCTTTGCTTTTTTTTGATATATAATTTTATTAACACCAGTTTAACAAAAAAATGCATCTTATTATGTAAATTTGAAAAAAATTAAATATGAAATTCAGTAAAAAAATTATTTTAAGTGCGTTGGTAATATTATTTTTACCATTTATGGGGTTATCACAATCATACCCTTTGTTAAATCGTCAGGCTCCAGAATTAAAAATGCCGAATGAAAAAGGTGTCATGTTTTCATCGTATAGTTTAAAAGGTAAATATGTTTTAATAGATTTTTGGGCAAGTTGGTGTGGTCCCTGTCGTAAAGAAAATCCTAATGTGGTACGAGCCTATCAAAAATTTAAAAACAAGAATTTTACTATTTTAGGTGTATCATTAGACAAGAATAAACAATCGTGGTTAGATGCTATAAAACAAGATAATTTGGCATGGTATCAAATTAGTGATTTAAAATATTGGCAATCGGCGGCTACCGAACTTTTCTATTTTGATGGCATTCCATTTAATGTATTAGTAGATCCAACGGGTAAAATTATAGCATCTGGTTTAAGAGGTCAAGATTTAGAAACAAAACTACAACAAGTTTTAGGAAAATAGGGCAAAGAAAATATAAATGTGTTACATTAAATATTCTGACTTTGATTTGATTTATATATAAAATATTTATTTAAAAAATACTATTTTATTTTATCTTAAAATATATTTTTCAGCAAAATAATCTTCCTTAAAATAATTGGATATGGATATGATGTCTGGTTTTAGTTTAATGTCATTTAACTCTGAGTCTAAGCCCCCACCCTTTAAACAAATTAGCCCTTTTAATGGATAATTATTATTTTTTTTCAAGACAGGTAAAGACCAATTTAATAGCTTGCTTAAGGGTGCAACCGCTCTGCAAACTATAATATCGGCTTCTCGTCCGCTTAAATTTTCAAATCTTTGGGTTCGCGTCCAAACGTTTTTTAAAGCTAAATCTGCAATCACATTATCTACAACCTTAATTTTTTTTTGAATACTATCAACAGCCACAAATTGATGTTGTGGATAGTAAATGGCTAAAGGCATTACTGGAAAACCACCGCCAGTGCCTAAGTCGAATACGGTACTTGGTTGTAAAGGCAACACATGAACTAAACTTAAACTATGTAGTATATGATGCACTTCTAAATTTTTAAGGTCATTTCTTGAAATGAGATTGATCCGTTCATTCCAGTAGGTATATATTTTGTGTAACTGTTGAAATTGTTGGATTTGAAGCGTGCTTAAATGTGGGAAATATTTTAGAATCTGTTCCAAAAACTTAAGATTTTCTAAAAATAATTTTACCAATTTCTTTAAAACTAAATTTTTTACCGTACATTAAAATTCCTGAACGATATATTTTAGCACTCAGCCAAATATTAAAAAAAATACCGCCGACTAACAGTACCATACTTAGGGCGAGTTCCCAATAATTGACAACCTCGGGTACGCCATATCCAATTCGCCCCATCATGACTATGGGTGAGGTAAATGGAATAATACTACCCCATAAAGCAATACTTGTTTCGGGCGAACGCGCTGCTTGCATGGTTATTACAAAGCCAATAATGATTGGGAAAGTTACAGGTAATAAAAGACTTTGTGCATCTTGAGGATCGTCGCCGGAGGCACTGC
>JASGCT010000066.1 GCA_030053915.1 Alphaproteobacteria bacterium | reverse complement strand
GACTACCAGGAAAAGGCATGATAAAATATACTTTCAAAATTTCAAATAAAATTAAACCTATAATAGATATATAGAACAATACTGAAAATAATTTGGGTTGTATTTTTTTATTCATTTTATTAATAAATATGATTTTTTAAGCAAAAATACAAAATAAATTTTAAATATGTCAAAATTTTAATTTATATTTTAACTGTAATTTTCTTTTTAAAAAAAATATAGTACACTTACAATAAGACTAACAGATATATTTATAAAAGTAACATGAACAATTTCATTAACACTTAAAATGTTACTTGTCTCAAAATTGTTTTGCCAAAAGGAATTAATTCTACATGTTCTAATGTATTGGTCTTAGGGTTAATTAATTGGGTTTCAATTTTATTATTATTGAATTTAGATTCAATGCCATTCTGAAATGTATAAATTATATTCGATATAGGTTTATAGGTATAATCTGTAAAATTGTTTCCGTAGTTCTTGCCAATAATTTCAACCGATTTAATTGGTAATGCATATATTAATACACCATAGCTAAAATAATGTCTTCCATTTGTATCGGCTTTTATTAAAACGTCTGTTTCAAAATTAAATTGAATTATATCATTATCAGAAAATATTCTGTTAATGACAATAAACTGGTTTTCAATTCTAAAATTTTCAGATGTCCTAATTTTTGTTACCCAATGAGGTTTTCTAATTTTGATGGTATATGGTATGGATTGGGATTGCTTTATTTTAAATTTAAATTCGTTTTGAAATGGATAATCTGTGATATTTTCTATTTCAACATTTATATCATGAATTTTTGTTTTTAAAATGTTAGGCATTAACAGGGTTTCGCTGTTCCACCATTGGTATTGTGCATCGCCCTCGGCGTCTCCTTCTTTTGAATTTCCTAAGTCTTTAACTTTAGAATGTTTTTTAGTCTGTCTTTACCATAAATTGGGTCTTGAAACAGTCCGGGCACTAGAAGGTCTAGATTACCTACAAAACCATCGATATCTTTTTTCATTTGTTCTTTTAGCCAGCCAGTGGGCTTGATACTTCCACAAGAAAAAGGTTTCAATTTTTCAGGTGCATTTTGAGCGCATAACTTCATAGATAATATTAAAAGAATAGATAAAATAATTGTTCTCATTATTTAGACATATAAAAGGTTAAGTTACCGCCATTCATAATACTTTGATAAGAGATTTCTGGTTGGGTTATTTTATGACCATTTAAAAAGCGAATATGATTATAGATGGATTTTGTAGAAAAATTTTCGGTATCAACTGTAAATGTTTTATTGTTAGGTAGTTGAATTGTTGCCTTTTTAACTTGAGGACTTCCTAAAACAAAGACGCCATTAGCTGGATTTACTGGATAAAACCCTAAGGTTGCAAAAATATACCATGCACTCATTTGACCACAATCATCGTTGCCAATCATTCCATCGGGCGTATTATGATTGAATTCATTAATTACCTGATGAATATAATACTGACCTTTTTGAGGCTCGTTGCTAAAGGCATATAAATAAATGATATGATGACTGGGTTCGTTACCATGGGCGTATTGACCAATAAGTGCTTCTTGTCCTAAAAACTTATCCGCCTGAATCGCTTTCGTATTAAAAAAATCGTTTAGTTTTTGGGTAAAATTATTTTTACCACCTAAGAGTTCGGTAACGCCATCAATATCATATTGGGTTGGCGTCCAAAAATATTGCCAAGCATTGGCTTCTGTATAATCACCCGGATTGTTCATAGGCGAAGTTGCCATTAAAGGATTAAAAGGCGTTCGCCAATTTCCTTGGCTGTCTTTTCCTCTAAAAAAAGTGGTTACCTTATCATAAATATTTCGATAATAATATGATCTGTTCGTAAATATTTTCTCTATTTCTTTGTTTCCTGTTTTCTTAGCCATTTCAGCAACACACCAGTCATCATAACCACTTTCCAAAGTTCTAGAAACAGACTCATTATCTAATTTGTCAAAAGGATAGTAACCATATTGATTATATAGTTCCCAATTTGAATGAATGTGTGATTTTGTAGAAGTTACAACCATGGCTTTTAGGGCTTCTTGTGCATCAAAACCTCTAAAACCATTTTGATAAGCCGATAAAATCATTGGAATGGCGTGGTTGCCAATCATACAATAATTGTCTTGCCCCCATACGGTCCAAATTGGTAAAAACCCTTGGGCTTGATAATGAATTAGCATCGTTTGAACGATACCATTAATTTTTTCAGGCGCAACTATCTGTAATAACGGAAATGCCCCACGAAATATATCCCAAATTGATAAAGTTGAGTAGTATTCTAAGTTGGCTGCCATGGAAATTCTGTCATCAACCCCGCGGTATTTTCCATCAACATCAGCTATATTAGAGGGTTGTAATAATAAATGATATAGGGAAGTGTAGAATATTTCTTTTTGATTATTGGGGGCTACAATATTTATTTTATTTAGATATTTTTCCCAAGACTTGAGGTTATTTTGATAAACATTTTCAAAATCCCAGTGTGGAATTTCAGCGTTCAAATTGCGTTGCGCACCTTGAACCGAAACAGATGAGAGGGCAATTTTTACTTTTAAGTGTTTATTCTTTAAAAGTAAAAAGTCTAACACATATTTTGGTGCCTTTTCATTTTCTTTTTGATCGAGTTTGTTATATTTTGTAAATGCTTGGTCGAAAGTAAGAACAAAGAAATATTTGCGATTCACCCAATTTTGTGTAGAACAATACCCCGAAATGGTGGTATTATTTTCAATCTTTACTTCACTTTCAATTACTAAACCCTTAGGATCATTTTCATCAAAAATAAAGCGTAACCCGTGTTGTAAGTCCACCAAAACTTGACCCTCGTTTTCTGGAAAATGATATTGATGAAAAGCTACTCTATTGGAGCAGGTAAGTTCAACTTTTACGTCGTCTTTTTTCTTTAAAGCATAATACCCCACTTTGCCGATCTCAGTATTTTTATAATAGCAGTTCTTTTGTTTTTCTTTTTTCGGATTTATCGGTAGTAGTAAGATATCGCCCATTTCACTAATGCCGGTACCACTCAACCGAGTTATAGAAAATCCTATGATATGAGTATCTTTATATTGGTAGCCACTCGTATGACTCCAGCCATAACTTTTGTTATCTGGTCCAGGTTGCACCATTCCAAAGGGCATTGAAGGTCCTGGGAAGGTGTGCCCTGTTCCATCTGTACCAATAAACACATTCACATATCGAGCGTTTTGTGCAAAGGATACCGTTTTTAGGCACAGAAGTAAAAAAAGAATTTTAATGTTCATTATTGGATAGGTGGGTTCTAAAAATTGATTTTTGTTGTTTTTGAAATTCAAAAACTACCTGAACCTTTTAAATAATTTTCAAATTTCAATGCAAAGATATATATTTTTTTTTGTTTACTAAATATTTTTCATTTTTTAAAAGTACTTATTGAATAAAAATTAGTAATTTTGCAATATAATAATAAAATGATTATTGTAAATGCCATATACGACCAAGTTATTAAACGAATTCTGGAAAATGAGCGCGTTTCTAAAATTTTCAAAGATACACTTTTAGACCAACAAATAGAAGCCGTTGAAGTTAAACCACAATAATTTGTTTATACCGACCAGTTAGCTAGGGTTTCTGTTTTTAAACTCGATTTTATTGCCCTAATTAAAACCGAAAGCGGTAAATACAAATAGTGTTATTAACTAAAGCCCCCAGGTTCTATAAAATAAGGAAGGAAATTATGTTATTCACTTAGCACAAAGTCGCCGTCAGAATTGCTCTTGTTTTTAGTACATATTTTTTTGTTCTTATAATATACATACAATTTTTGTAACCCTATTGAAAAAATAATTAATGACGTACCAAGATAAAAATGTATATTTAATTGATGTTCTTCTTGAAATAAAACAAAAGCTAAAATAATGCTATAAACCATTTCTAAATTAAAAAGCAAATTATTGGTAAAAGGGCTTAAAACTTTTAAGGAAGCTAAATTAAGTTGTTGTAAAAATATAGTGCAAAAAACACTAAGCAAGATGAGCCAAAAAAAATCGGATAGTGTTGGCACTAAACCAATTAAGTTTTTGGGCGGCTCTATCATAAGCCACACTATTATAAAAACAAAAGAGGCTAAGATACCAATTTTAAATTGATAAAACAAAAGGGTGTTGGGCTTAATTTTAAAGCTAAAATTTTTATTATATAAGGTAATTAACGAGTACAACAAAGAACTTGTAACGCCTAACAAAATACCAAGATGATGTTTAAAATCACTACGATAAATAATATAAATACCACATAAACCCATGAGGCCTAACATAAGTTCAGTCCAAACAAAATTTCGTTTTTGAACAAAAGGATGTACGATGGCTGTAAAACAACTAGAAGCCGCTAAACACACAACCGAAATTGAAATGTTTGACAGTTTAATGCTTTGATAAAAAGCAATCCAATGTAAGGTTAATAAAAACCCTAAAAAATAGACCTTAGGTTTTAGCTTGGGGTTTATTTTAAAGGGCTTTTTTAATATGATAGAGGCGCCATACATAATTAGAAACGTAATAACAAAGCGATAAAAAATCAAAACGACCCCATTTAATTGTATAAGATAACCTAAGATTCCTGTAAATCCTGCTAAAAAAACAGCGGCGTGAAGTTGTAAATAGGCTTTTTTCATAATGTTATGAACTCAAAAAACTAATATATTTTATTTATTTTTAAATTATCTGCTGTTTAATTTTTGATGACCCAATTTTAAACAAATAGATTGCCATTAACACAAACAAGATGCTACCAAATAAAAAGTATCCATTGAGACTCATATTTTTAATTAAAAAACTTTCCATATTAATTGGACTTACCAAAGAGTTGCCCCAGTTGGTTCCTGTAATAATTGCAGCAATAACACCAAAAACAGCCCCGCCAGCTACCAATCCTGTTGCATAAAGATTTCCTTTAGAAAGTTCAGATTCGACGTCGTTAGCATTTTTGTTTTTAGAGTCCACTAATTTTTTAATAAATCCCCCAATAAAAATTGGCAAGGTTGTGGATAGTGGTAAATAAACACCCACGCCAAAACTTAGCGATTTTATATCGCATAGCTCCATAACAACCGATAAAAATATTCCAACAAACACAAATTTCCATTCTAAGTTTTGGCTTAAAATTCCTTTAATCAAGGTGCTCATTAAAGTGGCTTGAGGCGCTGGGTATTTTTCTGTTCCAATATTGTGCTCAATGCCTCCAGCAATCATTTCGGGGGTTGGGGTGTCAAGAAACTTTATTGTAAACCCCACAATTAAACTCGATACAACAACTCCAATAATCAAAGCATATTGTTGATATTTAGGTGTAGCGCCTAAAATAAAGCCACTTTTTAAATCTTGTGAGGTTGCTCCAGCATTTGCCGAAGCAATACAAATCATACCTCCCACAATAAGCACTAAAGGTTCATAATGAAACCCAGTCCAACCCACACTTAAAAATATCAAACTTACTCCCATTACAGTGGCAATCGTTAAGCCACTAATAGGACTATTAGATGAACCAATGATACCAACAATTCTTGAGGCTACCGTTACAAAAAGAGCCCCAAATAAAATAATCAAAACGGCAACGACACTTTTCTGAAAAATTGTTTCACCAGGTATTTGAGGTAGTACAATGAGCAATACCAATAACCCTAAGATGCCAATACCAATATATTTATAAGGAATTTCTGTTTCTGTTCTTAGGATTTTTGTTCCACCTGCAATGGAAGAATTATTTTGGTTGCTACTAAAACTGTTTTTTACCGATTTGACAATAGTTGGCAAAGTTTTAAATAAGGTTATAAGTCCGCCAGCCACAACCGCGCCAGCACCAATTTGGCGGATATATGCGGCATAAATTGCAGCTGAAAAATCGTTAAAACTATGTGCTAGTGGATTCCAACCACCACGGCCGCCCTCTTGAACAATAGACGATAAATACCCCAATTTAACAAGTTGATAAGCAATAACATCGGGTGGGATTAAAGTAGAAAGCAACGGGATAAACACCAACCAACTTAAAACACCACCAGCAACCAAAATACCAGCATTCTTAGGACCAATAATATAACCCAGTCCAAGATATTCTGGAGTAATTTCGCCGCTTATTTTTGCACTTGGAAAAAATTTATTGGTTTGTTGTGTTATATAAAAAGGCACTTCGGCTATCGTATGGGTTATTTTTTGAAAAAAAGCATAGGTCATCGATATTCCCAAACCCAAAAAGGCAGTTTTAGCAAAGGTGCCGCCCTTATCTCCAGCAATTAAAACATCTCCACAAGCCGTCCCCTCTGGATAAGGTAAGGTTTCGTGTTCGTTAACAATGAGTGTTTTTCGTAAAGGTGCCATCATTAAAACACCTAAAATTCCACCACAAATAGATAAAATTAAAATTGTTAGATAATTAAAATAAGCTTTTGAGTCGGGGGCGGTAAGAAAAAGAAAAGCGGGTAAGGTAAATGCGGCGCCAGAAGCAATACTTTCTCCAGCCGATCCTGTAGTTTGAATAATGTTGTTTTCTAAAACACTCGTTTTTAAAAAACGCCTTCCTAATGTTATCGATATAACAGCAATTGGTATTGAAGCCGAGACAGTAAGCCCTGCTTTTAAGGCTAAATAAACTGTAGCGGCACCAAAAATTACTCCAAACAAAGCCCCGGTTAAAACGGCTTTAAAGGTAAATTCTTTTACTTTAAGTTCTGGCGCAATATAGGGTTTAAATGAACTTGACATAGATTTTTTTGGTAAAGATACGGATTTTTATTAAAAAATAGCCGTTGTTCAATAAAAAATTATAATCCAAATAGTCATGAATCCTTCAAAACGAAGAACCCTTAAATGCACACAAACAACAGATCTTTATAAATTTAAAATTTTTAATAGATTTTTCAAAATAAATTTAGTAGTTTTGCAAAACACTTTTAAAAACTAATGTTATGAAAAAATTATGTATAGCTTTTGCTTTTTTATGGTCTTTTACGGCTTTTGCTCAAAAGGCAACAGATGATTTTTCTGGAAAATGGAAAACCGAAGAAGGTAAAACCGTAGAAATTAGTAAGTCTGGAGATGTTTTTATTGGAAAACCAGAAGGCAAAGATTTTATTCTTCTTAGCGACCTCGGTTATAAAAACGAAGCCTGGATTGGCGAGTTGCATCAACCCAAAACAGGACGAACGATTACTTGTACTGCATTTTTAGAAAACAACACATTACGCCTTGAACTTAAAAAAGGTAAATTTCAACGAACCCTTACTTGGACAAAATTATAGTTAAAACACTTTTTTACTACCCAAATAAGACTAGGGTTTTTTTGTTTTTATAGATCGATAGGGTTTTTTTTGAAAAAATTATTGTACCTTTGCTCAAAATTATACCACTATGGCAAAAAATTTACTAATCGTAGAATCGCCTGCAAAAGCCAAAACAATTGAAAAAATATTGGGCAAAGACTTTGAAGTTAAAAGTTGTTTTGGACATATTCGCGATTTACAAAAAGAAGACATGGGTGTTGATATTCAAAACAATTTTCAACCTACATATATTATTCCACAAGACAAGGAAAAAGTTGCTAAAGAACTAAGGTCAGCCGCCAAAAAAGCCGATGAAGTTTGGCTTGCATCCGATGAAGACCGTGAAGGCGAAAGCATAAGTTGGCACCTAGCCGAACTTTTGAATTTAAATGTGGATACCACAAAAAGAATTGTGTTTCACGAAATAACGCCCAAAGCCATCAAAAACGCGGTTGCTAATCCGCGTACTATTAATATGAATCTAGTAAATGCACAACAAGCACGCCGCGTTCTGGATCGTTTAGTCGGATTTGAACTGAGCCCTGTTTTATGGAAAAAAATTGGAAACAAAACCAGTTTAAGTGCAGGCCGCGTGCAAAGTGTAGCCGTGAAGTTAATTGTTGACAGAGAGCGAGAAATAAATAATTTTTTAACGCAATCTACTTTTAAAATAAATGGTCGTTTTGTCGCCAATACAAACAATAAAAAAGCACAGTTAAAAGCCGAAGGTGTTAAAGAATTTAAAGAAATACAAAGTGCCAAACAGTTTTTAGAAACCTGTTTTAATGCAGAATATACCATAACAAATATCGAGGTAAAGCCAGGAAAAAAACAGCCTTCAGCGCCGTTTACTACCTCAACACTTCAACAAGAGGCAAGCAGAAAGTATAGTTATAGTGTGAGCCGCACCATGAGTTTAGCCCAAAAACTATATGAAAATGGACATATAACGTATATGCGAACAGATAGTGTTAGTTTAAGCGAACAAGCCCAAGACGACATAAAACAAGTAATTGTTTCACAATATGGCAAAAATTATTATCAAAAGAGACATTTTCAAAACAAAAACGAATCGGCTCAGGAAGCCCATGAAGCAATCCGACCTACATATATGGAAAACAAAACAGTTGGCGATTCTGAAACCCAAAAACTGTACGATTTAATTTGGAAACGCACTATGGCAAGCCAAATGGCTGATGCAGTGCTTGAAAAAACCATTGTAACGATAGAAATTAGTACCAACCACACCAATCTTATTGCACAAGGCGAAGTTATTAAATTTGATGGCTTTTTGTCTGTATATTTTGAAAGCACCGATGAAAGCGTAGATGAAGACCTAGAAGACGATAGCAAGCTACTACCACCGTTACACATAGGTCAAAAATTAGACCTGCAATTTTTATATGCCGAAGAAAAATTTACCAAGCCAGGTGCACGATACACCGAAGCCTCTTTAGTTAAAAAAATGGAAGAGCTTGGCATTGGACGCCCTAGCACCTACGCCCCAACCATCTCTACCATTACCAAACGAAATTACGTTGAAAAGAAAAACAAAGAAGGCGTAGAACGCCTTAGAAGACGATTAAAACTAAATCCTAAAAATATTATTGAAGTTGACGATATTATTGAAAAAACAGGCGTTGAAAAAAATAAATTAATCCCAACCGACTTGGGCTTAGTTGTAACAGATTTTTTAAACACCCATTTTGATATCATTATGGATTTTAAATTTACAGCCAAAATAGAAGAAGAGTTTGATGAGATTGCCTTAGGAAAATTAAAGTGGCATAAAATGATAGACCTCTTTTATAGACCATTCCATGATACCATTGAAAAAACTATAAAAACAGCCGAACGCGCTAGCGGAGAACGACTTTTAGGAACCGACCCCAAAACAGGTAAAGTTTTGGTTGCCCGCATGGGACGTTATGGTCCAATGGTTCAACTAGGCGATAGCAAAGATGAAGATAAAGCAAAATTTGCCAGCCTACAAACAGGCCAAAGCATCGAAACGATTTCGTACGACGAAGCCATGATGTTGTTTAATCTACCTAGAGTAATTGGCAATTATGAAGGCGACGAGGTGAAAATTAACATTGGAAGATTTGGACCATACGCCTTGCATCAAAAAAAATTTTATAGCTTGTCTAAAGAAATGAATGCTTATACAGTTGGTTTACCAGAAATAATAGACTTAATAAACACCAAACGCACAGATGCTGAAAACAAAATAATATTAGACTTTGAAACCGAAGGCATTCAAGTGTTAAACGGCATTTACGGACCTTATATTAAACAAGGAAAATCTAATTATAAATTAAACAAAAAATTATATCCTGAGCCCAAAAATTTGAATATAGAAACCATTCAAAGCATTATTGCCGAACAAAATCAAAACCCCGAAAAGCCCAAACCCAAAAAATTTCGTAAAAAAGCATAAACTTAAAACAGTTAATTTTATCTATTCTGGTACGCGCTTTATGTAAATTTTGTTAATACATTTTAAAACTAAAATTTTTTGAAACAAAACAAAGGTTCTGTTAAATAGTTTAGCATTGTGGCAAATGAATTGTAAACAACTTACAAAACACCTAAATGTTTGTTTAAGTTACTATACCTCGTCTGTTACGCAGCCCTCAGATGCGTTTTTTACACATTGTGCATATTTAAACAAAGCACCTTTGGTAACTTTTAAAGAGGGGGCTTGATAATTTAAACGACGTTTTTGTATAATGTCGTCAGGAACATGAAGCTGAATAATTTTTTTAGGAACACTAATTTCAATCATATCACCATCTTCAATGAGTGCCATTAAACCACCCCTAAACGCCTCTGGCGTAATATGCCCTACTACAAAACCATGGGTACCACCACTAAACCTACCATCAGTAATTAAGGCAACAGATTTTCCTAAGCCCGCACCCGTCAACGCAGAAGTTGGCTTTAACATTTCGGGCATACCAGGGGCACCAACCGGTCCTTCGTTTTTAATAACAATAACGTCACCTGGTTGTATTCTTCCGTTTTCAATACCGGCAATCAAAGATTTTTCACCGTCAAAAACTCTGGCCGGACCTAAAAAACAATCCCCTTCTTTGCCAGTTATCTTAGCTACACTTCCTTCACTAGCAATATTACCATAGAGTATTTGCAAATGTCCAGTTGCTTTAATGGGTTGGTGAACGGGATAAATAATTTTTTGTGTATTAAAATCTAAGTCAGGAGCCTCGGCAACATTTTCGGCAAGTGTTTTTCCCGTAACAGTAATACAATCGCCTTCTAAAATATCACGTGTCAACAAATATTTTAAAACCGCTGGCAAGCCCCCATATTGAAATAAATCTTGCATTAAAAATTTGCCACTGGGTTTAAAATCAGCTAAAACAGGCGTGCTATCGCTAATTCTTTGAAAATCTTTTAAAGTAATGCGTACTCCAACACTTTTTGCCATAGCAATTAAATGTAAAACAGCATTGGTGCTTCCCCCAAGAATCATAACAATTTTAATAGCGTTTTCAAAGGCTTTAAAGGTCATAATGTCACTTGGCTTTAAATCTAACTCAAGCAAATGTTTAATAGCAGCACCTGCTTGTAAACACTCATTGTGTTTTGCTTGGCTTACAGCTGGATTAGAAGAAGAGTACGGTAACGACATACCAAGTGTTTCAATAGCGGTTGCCATTGTATTAGCTGTATAAATGCCGCCACAAGCGCCAGCACCAGGACACGCTTTTTGAATAATACTTTTAAAATCGCCTTCCGAAAGTTCGCCTGCAAGTTTTTGACCTAGCGCTTCAAAAGCAGAAACAATGTTGAGATCTTTGCCATTAAAATGACCTGCCGCAATGGTGCCACCATAAACCATAATCGAAGGACGATTTAATCGTCCCAAAGCAATTATAGATCCCGGCATATTTTTATCACAGCCCGGAATAGTTATCACCCCATCATAATATTGACTACCACAAATTGCCTCAATAGAATCTGCTATGATATCGCGGCTTACCAATGAATACCGCATGCCGTCTGTTCCATTACTCATACCATCACTTACCCCAATGGTATTAAAAATTAACCCAATTAAATTTGTGTCCCAGACTGATTTTTTGACAAGTTGGGCTAAATCGTTAAGGTGCATATTACAGGTATTGCCATCGTACCCCATACTACAAATACCTACCTGAGCTTTTGTGAGATCGTTTTCAGTAAGGCCAATACCATATAACATAGCTTGTGCAGCGGGTTGGGTTGGGTCCTGAGTAAGCGTTTTAGAGTATTTATTTAAAATCATAAAAAATTATTTTATTAATAAAAAGGGTTAATTGCATAAAACTAACATTGAATGCTGCAAAATTACAAAATAAAGTAAAACAAAAAGTAAATTTTTTATATTTATTAATTTAAACCGATTCGGTTCTTCTTTTAATTCCAATACTACGAACGCATAAACCTTGCACACTTCGTTAATAAAACGTTATATTATATTGATATTCATATATTTATATTTTTAAAAATCCCCTAATAATATTATTTTTTAGTGTCTCACAAATTTACGAGTTGGAGAAAATTCACCTAATTTATGTCCTACCATGTCTTCAGAGACTAAGACTTCTATGTGAGTTTTACCATTGTAAACTCCAAAAGTAAAAGCCGCCTCCAGCACAGAAAGCTTGAAATTGTGTAGATTGAGTGATAGTGAATAATGTATTGTTAGTAGATGAAGCGTAAGAAGCAAAGATATCTTATTTTTTTAAATTATAACATATATTAAACACAAAATTCATC
>JASGCT010000145.1 GCA_030053915.1 Alphaproteobacteria bacterium | reverse complement strand
ATAATAATTTACCTATATTTCCAACGGTTGCTTCTCATTTTAACGACCCTGCCATGCTGATTTTATATAACAATTTTATCGAAAAATCAAATGAAAAATACCATACCCAATGGCATAAAAACCCAATAGTAAACAAAACAGCAGAACATTATGTTGCAATTATTCCTACGACTCATAAAAATTATTTAGCTGAAATTTCACAAATCATCAGAACGTATCGAAAAGATACAACACATCAAGCGCAATTGGCTACGCTTTTGTATCAATTAGAAGGGACGCTTCAAGAAGTGCCTTCATTAAAATCGCATACGGAATTTATCCAAAAAAAAGAACAGGTTGAAGGTAAAATAACGCTTGAAAATAAGCAATATATTAAACAATGGCCTCAATTATGCTTGGATTATCAAAAAGATTTTTTAGAATTTGAAGTCCGAAATCAAACAAAAAAACTACCTTTAACTTATACCAGTCAATCTGGTACGAAACTCTCAAAAATTCAACTACCTAAGTATAAAGATTGGGGAAGTATTTTAGCTTGGATTTTAAAAGAAAACCTCCCAGGTAGATTTCCATATACATCTGGGGTTTACGAATTAAAACGGACAACTGAAGACCCTACCCGAATGTTTGCAGGCGAAGGCTGTCCAGAACGAACCAATCACCGCTTTCATTATGTGTCTGAAGGACAACCTGCTATTAGGCTTTCTACAGCATTTGATAGTGTAACGTTATATGGTGAAAATCCCGATTTAAGAGATGATATTTTTGGAAAAATAGGGAATGCCGGCGTTAGTATTGCCACTTTAGATGATATAAAAAAATTGTATAGTGGATTCGATTTAAATAATCCCAATACGTCTGTAAGTATGACTATTAATGGTCCTTCGCCTGTTATTTTAGCTTTCTTTTTGAATGCCGCTATCGACCAAGCCTGCGAAACCTATATTACCCAGCACAATTTATGGACTGCAGTTCATAAAAAAATAAACCAAATTTATGGGAAACAAAAAATGCCACTTTATAATCATCCAGAATTGCATCAAAAACTTCCTAAAACGCATTCGGGTTTAGGGTTACAACTTTTGGGAATAAGTGGAAATGAGGTTTTAGAACCTCCCATTTATAATGACATAAAACAAAACGTGCTAAAAAATTTAAGAGGCACGGTGCAAGCTGATATTTTAAAGGAAGATCAAGCTCAAAATACCTGTATTTTTTCAACCGAATTTGCTTTGAAATTGATGGGTGATATTCAAGTATATTTTTCTGAAAATAAAATTAGAAACTTTTATAGTATTTCAATTTCAGGTTACCACATTGCCGAAGCTGGTGCTAATCCTATAACTCAATTGGCTTTTACTTTAGCCAATGGGTTTTCGTTTGTTGAATATTTTATAAATCGTGGTCTTGATGTCAATGTGTTTGCACCCAATTTAAGTTTTTTCTTTAGCAACGGCATGGATGAAGAGTATGCCGTAATTGGTAGAGTTGCCAGAAGGATTTGGGCTATAACCATGAAACAAAAATACGGGGCAGATGACCGTGCTCAAAAATTGAAATATCATATTCAAACCAGTGGAAGAAGCTTACATGCTCAAGAGATAGATTTTAATGATATCCGAACTACTTTGCAAGCCCTCTATGCCATTTATGACCAATGTAATAGCTTGCATACTAATGCTTACGATGAAGCCATCACCACACCAACCACCGAAAGTGTTCGTAGGGCAATTGCTATTCAATTAATAATTAATAAAGAATTAGGTACTGCACGCATGGAGAATTTTATTCAAGGAAGTTTTGTGATTGAAGAGTTAACGAATTTAGTAGAAGAAGCCGTGTTAAAAGAATTTGATAGAATTAACGAACGGGGTGGGGTATTAGGGGCTATGGAACGCATGTATCAACGCAGTAAAATTCAAGATGAAAGTTTAGATTATGAACATAAAAAGCATACCGGTGAGATTCCAATAATCGGTGTTAATACCTTTATTGGAGAACATAAAATAGATCTTAATAAAGTTGAGGTGTTTCGGTCAACTACAAAAGAAAAAATGCAACAAATAGATAATTTAAATAACTTTCATAAAAGGCATCAATCTAAAGCAACTGAATATTTAAAAGCTGTTCAAGCTAAAGCCCAAACTGGTGGTAACGTATTTAGTGTTTTAATGGAAGCTGTAAAATACTGTAGTTTAGGGCAAATTTCGCAAGCTTTGTTTGAAGTGGGCGGTAAATATCGCCGAAATATGTAAAAATTCTTGTTGATGGCTTTGATTATTGCGGATACCCACTTTTTATCCAACAAATGATAAGTTTTATGCTTGAGTCACTTAATTTTGGAGCGTTTTGAGGCATGGCTTCGTAACCACTTAATTGTTGAATACTTCCTAAAAAATTATTATTTGCTGCACCTGCTTTTGTTAAAGAATAGGTACTATAATCCAGCCCCGATTTTCGTGAAATAGAGTTATGACAATTAGGAATTGCGCATGAACTATTTATGATTGGTGCAATGTTTTGGGTATAGGTTACAGTTACAGAAGTACAATCGGTAGAGGATGTATCTGGAACCGCCTTAGTACAATAGATACATGTTAAAGCAACCATGGCAAACATTAAGTTAAGCATCACAATTTTTTTCATATAAAATTTTGCAAAGGTAAGATAATTTTTAAACATAAACAATTTTTTTTTAAAAGACCCTAATTTCGCAAGTAAATTTATTTTTATTATAAAATTCCAATTTTATCTAAA
>JASGCT010000144.1 GCA_030053915.1 Alphaproteobacteria bacterium | reverse complement strand
TTTATACAAATAACAACGAGGTTTTTAAAATTACCTTAGTTAAAGTTAAATTAGATAACTCTAAAGTATTCAAGGCAGGTGTAAATAGTTTTATGGATGCGATGGTATTTTATTATGATTATCGAAAAAATAATAAAATCATTCTATCTAATTATGATAGTTTAAAAAAATTTAAACCCACACCTACCGTAGGTAATATTTTTAATGATAATGTATTTACGTGCTTCGGTAGTAAAGGGGAAAACCCTAACAAATTAAAATGCTTTATAAAAGACGTTCCTAAAAAACATGGCAATCAATTACATTTAATTTTTAACAAAGACTTAAATACTTTAACTTCAAAGAATACAAGTGGAAGTGGGGGAATATCGATATATTTTAACGAATCCGATAAACCTTTAGATGGTTTTACCTTCCCAGATAACATGACCCTGAAAAAAGTTAAATAGATGTCTTGTTGGTAATACTGATAATAGGTTCTTTCAAAAAAAAATCATAAAAATATTTTTTTATATCAAAAAAATTTCCTATCTTTGTTTAAATTTTTGTTATGACATCGCACATCGCACATCGCACATCGCACATCGCACATCGCACATCGCGGTGGCTTTCAATAGTTTATAAGGGTTTCATCGTGAGCTGTTTTACATTGGCTTCATGTTCTAAAGAATTGTATCATAACCCTAACAGCTCTAAAATTACCGCCCAAGCCCCAGCTTCTTTAATAGCTAACGTAAAAAATTGGTATGCATCAGCCTCACAAGAAACCATCCAAAATTTTCCAATCGACCCGCGTTATAAAGCTTTAACTTCCGACACAACCCTTATAGATAATTCTAATTTAACCCTAAAGCCCAATATATTATGGGATAACGCCAGCCTCGCTCCTACCGAACCCAATTTCCAAAGCATCGGATTTCCAATTGAAATAGATAGTTTACAAGGCGAATATTTACAACTTGTTAGCAGTGTTTATAACGATACCACCATCGGGCTTATTATCCATACCATTCCCAACAAATCTTGGTGGGCAAACAATAAACAGAACCCCGACTCCTTACCTTTTATAGAAGCCAACAATAAAATTTATAAAGCCAATGGCGAATACTTAGGTAGTTTTTACTTAAAAAATGGACAAATTTATAAACCATCAACCGATACTAATGTATTAAAAGAAAATAATCAAAATTCATTAAACAAAACCAATTCAAGTTCTAATCTCATGATTTATACCAAAGGAGGTGGCAGTAAGGGCAGTAAAGAAACCGAACCACCAGATGTTGATCCTTATCTCCCAGGAATTACCCAATTACCCAATCATGCTGTTGGTAATTTACCGCATCGGCAATACGTGATTGCCGATTTAAATATCATCTCACTCTCAAATCGTAGTAATTTAACCATTAATTCGCCTATACATACCCTACAAAATCAATTTAATAAATATTTTGTGCTTAGCTTAGCCAGTTATCAAGAGCCCGACACGGGTTCTAACAAAGCAGGCCGAGACGCTAAAGATACCATCCAAAAAGAAGTTGACCCTTGCGATTATATTAGAAATTTAGACAATAATTCGCAATTTAAAGAACTTTTTAGAGTACTTAATATTGCAAAAAATCAGAAAAAAGAAACAATAATGTTCTACACTTCTGATGGAAATCATGGATATCAAGAAGGTGAAGAAAATGTCCCAATAATGAAAATCAAAATACCAGATGGTGCAAAAATAGATATGTTTGGACACACCCATTATGATGATGAGTTTTCAACTTTTTCAATTTTCAGCGGTGCAGATTTGGTAATGTTAGCCAGACTTTATAAAAAGGGACATATAAATAATCCTAAAACATTTGTCTATCAGTTAGCTACTCAATTTGGTACAGATTATATTTTAATGATAGAGGATATAAAATTATTTCAAAACTTTGTTTCAAAGATAAAAAATATTAATGATGATGATTATTTTGATAATGACTATTCAGATAAAGGAATAAAATATTCCGTTCCTGGTTATCAAGAAATAGGGTTTCTTATTTTACTTAAACAAAAAAAATCAGGGTTAAGGATACTTAAAAAAAATGGAACTAAATGGGAGAAAAGAGGTTTAGATAGTAATGATGTAGCCATTACCAATCCTTGTAATTAATTAAAAAAACAATTATATGAAACACACATTATTTTATATGTTACTTTTTATAAGTAATCTTGGGAATAGTCAAAAATTAATAGATATAAAAGATCAACTTGGTCCAATATTGTCAAATACTTATGTTTATGATAACGAATTAAATAAATTTGTTGGAGAATGGATATATAGTAATGGTAATGAAGTATTTAAATTAATCTTAAAAAAAACTAAAATGGATATTTCAAAAACTATTCCTGATTTTGGTGAATCTTTACAAAATTGCTATACAGATAAAATTGTTTGTTATTTTGATTATAGAAAAAATAACGTTATTATACTTTCAAATTACGATAGTCTTAAAAATCCAGTCCCTACATTTCATAATAGAAATAATGAGAATATTTTTTATTGTTATACTGTAATAAAAGGGACTAATGAATCAAAACGTAATGTTTTAGAATGCTTATTAAAAGACCCACCCAAAAGGCATGCAAATCGTTTATTTTTAACTATTAACAAAGATTTAAATATTTTAACCTCTAAAAACACGTACGGTCCAGGTGGTGTCCAAATAATTAAAAACGATTCTGAAGGATATATATCAGGTTTTACCTTCCCTGATAACATGACCCTGAAAAAAGTAAAATA
>JASGCT010000143.1 GCA_030053915.1 Alphaproteobacteria bacterium | reverse complement strand
TGAAATGTTCTACATCTCAAATTTGCACTGAAATGTTATACAAGATAAATTTGCACTGAAATGTTATACAAGATAAATTTGCACTAAAATGTTATACAAGATAAATTTGCACTGAAATGTTATACATCTCAAATTTGCACTGAAATGTTCTACAAGATAAATTTGCACTAAAATGTTATATAATATAGTTAAATATATTTTGAATCCTATACCCGGTCACGCAATTAATATATAAAATATAGTGTCGAGTGAACACATAAAGACATTTACAAGTTTATATTTTAAAGTTCACGTAAAAATGTAAAGTTGAAATACTTGTTTTTAAACCTGAACCCTTTTCAAAAAACCGGTTTTCTTCTTTGTTTAAATTCAAATTTTAAAAACGGAATTATTCTTTTCTTCCATCTCAAAGAGTTAACTTTAGTTTTCTTTTTATAATTTTATTATATTATTTCATTTTAAATTTTTCAGTTCTTTTTTCAATTTATTTAACATGGATATATCTATGAGTGTCTCTCTTTTACTTGAAGATGTTTTAAATAGTGTGAGTGAATCTTATTTACCAGAGGATTTATACCAACATTGTCATCAACAAGAAAAACTTGAATCACCACCAGAAACATCTTGTACTGAATTAATGATTTATATTCCTCCACCAGCGCCACCATCAACACAAAATCAACTTTTGGTTTATATTCCTCCACCAGCGCCACCATCAACACAAAATCAACTTTCGGTTTATATTCCTCCAGCGCCACCATCACCAATACCATCAACGATGGAGATTAATTTTGAAGAACCATCAATACAACAGGTTTGAATAATTTCTTTTTTTTTAATTTTTTTTCCCATCTTTCTTAATCTAGCAATTTTAGTTTTTATAAAATAAGTATTTTAAACTTTTCCTTTAATAGACTAATTTGAGATATCCCTATTATAAACAATGTTCGTCATGGGCAATTTATAACTTTTTTAAAATTGAAAATTTAAAAGATCCCTTTTGGATTTTAAATAATAAATCTATTTGGGTTAAATTGAAAGATGATTTTGTTATTTTCACCTTTAAAACCATAAAAAGCGTTCATAGACCATTATCATTTACAGTTGCTTTTGAAGAGGTTAAGTTATGGTTTAATGAATTTTTTCCATCTATAATTATTTCAGATGAATTCTTAATAAAAAATTTAAAACCTTATAAAATTTATAATAATAATAATAATAAAATTGTAAAAAAGACAAAAAAACAAAGTGAAAAGGACAGAGTTAAGCGCGTCATAAATTTATTTAATTATATTGAGAAAACTGGATCAAAAGCAACTACTGGTAATATTCTTAATAATATTTTCAATGATAAAGGACCGGTTGAATTAATCAAGTCTGAGAAAATAGTAAAAGTTTACGTTGAAAATATGAAAATTAATGAAGTTGGTACAGTAGAAAGAAATATACCAATAAATATAAGGAAGGAAATGATGGAAAAATTTATAAATTCTCAATATGAATCTTTGAAAAAAAGAAAAATTATTTTTCATCAGAACTCAATTATCAAAGAATTGATACCACCAAACGAATATTGGCTCTATTGTTTAATTATTATAACGTCAATGCATTACTTGAAACGAGATCATGGAGATAATCTACCAATGCTGGCAATGGTAGGTGACTCTGAAACTGGAAAAACATCATATTTTGCTTTTAGCGATTTAATTAAAAAAGTTTGTAGTGATGCGAATGGGGTTGGTAGATTTAAATCGGTATCAGAAACATCCATTTATTTAGATGATTGGAGGTTTGTTATTTATTTAACTCAATTTTAAAAATTCTAATTCTTATTTTTTTTTATTTTAAGATTTAAAAAAATTTGTTCCGGAGATAACGAATCGACCATCAGAACCATGGCCACAGGCAATAATTTTGAAGTAAAATGTCACGGAAAAAGTGAAACAATGGAGCCAAAATTTCTAGCATTTTCATCTAATGATACAAAGTGGATAGATGAAACTTTTTCTGATATTGATCAGAATCAACACCATCAGGCTTTTTTGAGAAGATTTTGTATAATAATTTTTAAACATACAGATTTTAATTTAGATAGAAATTTAAAAATTTTTTATGATCAAAAAATGTACAAAGAAACACTATTAGAATATTTTAAACAACAAAACTTTTCCACATTTTTAAAATATAACCAATTAGAATATTTAAATGGTTATATTAATTATTTGTTAAAAAAATAACACAAACTTATTCATTCATTTAACTTATTTATTCATTTAACTTATTTATTCATTTAACTTATTTATTCATTTATTTTAAAATTATTTTTAGTATTTTTTAAAATTAAAATTATATTTTAATAAAATTTATGTTAATTTCAAATTATGTTTATTTCAATATGAGTCTTTCTCGAGCATATCAATACTTTTTTAACGATGAAATATTTAATGATTTTATAATTGAAAAATATTCTTTAGAAAAACTTGAGTTAATTTTTGAACTAGTGTGTTCTCATATTCCTCTAAAAACAAAAATAGAGTTGACTAAACAATTTTGGTGGGATGGTCACACAATATTTAATCATGAAAGACGTATTCTGATGGATAAAATTGGAATATTGTTTCAATCTCTATTGGTTGATTTAGATAAAGTGTGGATATTTGGTTCTTCTGTTTTTTGGGTACTTGCCGGAGCACCTCAATATCCTAAAAGTTTATTACCAAACAATATAGATGTCTATATTCAAAGTGAGTATTCTCTGAAGGAAATATTGAGAAGAGCAGT
>JASGCT010000142.1 GCA_030053915.1 Alphaproteobacteria bacterium | reverse complement strand
TTGCTTGCCATCATCGCTTTCAAACATTAGCTTTTAACAAGATATTCTGAAAAAATAACGACTTCGACAATTCTCCCAACAAAATAATTTTTTTCTAACACTAACGGGGGATGCAAGATAAAAAAGAGTAGTATCCCTAATTTGCTATGCACCCAACATAAAACATTTAATTATTCAATCACCTCGGGTAGCGTATTGAAAAACGGCTAATTGTTGCAACTCCCTTTTTAGTTTTTTTGTTTTTAAGTCGAAAATCTGAAAAAAATGAAAAAACGGCTCGCTGATATTAACAAGGAAACCGTTATCTAAAGGGACAATAAAGATATTTTTATACACCATTGGGAATTTAGACTGCACAAAAAAAGAAAAAACTGCCTCTCTATTACTTAAAACAAGAATGGGGAGGTTATACTTCGCTAAAATAGCAGAAACCATATTAATGTTCTCTTCATGGCTTTTAAATGTCAAAACACTAATAAATTGACTTGTTTTCTTTATTTTCCGAAAATAATAGTAAAGTGCCAATAGGATAATAACAACATAGAAACAATTAAAAGCAACTATAAATGTTTCAGATTTCGACAAAATTTTAATATCAATTCTTAAAAGAAAGAAAATAAAAATCAGCAGAGCACAAAACAATATAAAGGGGAGTACTTCCCACAGGTCTAACTTAAATCGATGGTGTCTTTTTATGAATTGAATACGGTCATGATTAAAATAAGACTCAGTGAACATTTATATACATTTAAAAAATCAATATATTTTATAATCAACAATTTCTCTAATGGGTCGCCCGATGGCACCATTTGGTTTTTGAATATGCAACAAAGACGCTACCGTAGGTGCAATATCAGTCATTTCGTAGTAATTATTAAGATTCAAAGTAGGGATATCCCAGCCGTAAAAGATTAATGGAATATGGCAATCATCATCAAAAATACTTCCGTGCTCGGCTACTAAACTTCCTTTTTCATAATAAGACGGCAAGAATGAATTACCAGGTTTATAGACTACTTGCATATCACCGCCACGCCTAAAATTAATAGAATTAACTATTTTATTCATAAAAGTTTGAGGCAATTCCCCAGTATGTAAATCATGTAAATCATATACATTAAGCACATAAGCGTTTTGCAAAAGTTTTTGCGTTATGCTATTAACAATATCGGGTCTATTAATTTTCATTTGTTGGATTAATGGATTATTAAGGATAATTTGCCCATTAAGAAAGTTAATAACTAAGTTATTAGTATCATTTAACAAAGATACGGTTGCGGGACTATGGGGGTATTGCGATTCTAACATTTGGTTTAACTCTATCACAATTTGTCTTTCATCAATCCTCGTATAATTTAGTTTTTTCTCTTGAGCATATTCAGGGATAATGGTTACACCGTGGTCAGCAGTAAGAAACAACAAATAGTTATCCTTCCCAATTTTTTTATCTAAAAAATTAATAAAGTCGCCCAAATCGTTATCTAACTTTATATAATTGTCCAATAATTCGCGCGAATAACTACCATAATCATGTCCTATATAGTCTGGGGAGGAAAAGCTCATAGTAAGCATATCGGGCACATTAGGGGTAGTTCCCAGCTTCTCACCTATAATTAACGCTTCAGCTAATTGAACGGTTAGCGTATTTCCCCAAGGAGTGTAAATAAACTTCGAGTAATCGTGGTTTATAAATTTATCTAAGGAATAAGGAAAAGTAGATTGATCATCGCCAAATTCTTTTTTTGTAAAAGGCTCAATTGGCTGACGACAATACTCATCATAAATTTTATCAGGCAGACTCAATTTCCAACCTAACCTATAAAAAGAATCGACTCGTCTTTTTGTATTAAAATTAACCAACCAAGAAGGCAAGTTATCCATATAGTAAGTACTTGTAATAAATTCACCTGTTCCATGGTCAAACCAATAAGCAGCATTAGCGAGATTACCAGCGGGTAAAATACTAGCACGGTCTTTCAGCGAGATACCAAAAACTTTACTTTTAAAGTTTGATGCTAATCTTACTTGATCACCGAGTGTTGTTGTATATAGGTTTCTGGGGCTCATGTTACCATTTTTTTTACTAACATTTCCTACGCCGGTTACACTATCATCTTGGGTGCAATAAATAATTTTTTGCGTGCGTCTATCCCACCATGTATTCCCTACTATGCCATTAATACTTGGAACACTACCCGAAAAAATAGAAGCATGACCACAAGCAGTTGCTGATGGGCTATACGGTACATAAATACTATTACAAACAGCACCTTGGTTTAACAACCTATTAAAACCACCGTGTGCTTTAAACAGGGGATGGAATCTTTGTAAATAATCCCAACGCATTTGATCAATTACAATTCCTATAATCAACATTGGCTTTTGGAAAGGTTTAGGTTCAATATTAAATGTTCTAAAATTTCCGGTCCATGCAAACAAAGAAAATAGCGTTAATACACATAATACGGTTGATAAAAAAAGTCGTTTAAGCATGATGTAAAGTTGGCAACATTAAAAAATAAGAAAGCAGGGATAAATTCCCTACCAAAGATAACAAAACAAAATAATTTAAAATCATCAAGGATCAACTACATGGTTTCATGACCAAAAAAGGTAATCAATTTTACTATCCAAGTTGTAATCCCCGTTAAAGTGGAAGGTGTCGACAGCCCTATAATATATCTTCATCTATTTCATCTTGTTGTAATCCCCGTTAAAGTGGGGTCAATTTTATTTTATGGGAAGTAAGCCTGTAAAATGTAAATTTAAAAGTAAAAAAAGAGTGCCTAAATATACCCATAAATTAAAGCTAAAAAGTTACTTTTCCAA
>JASGCT010000009.1:19210-57955 GCA_030053915.1 Alphaproteobacteria bacterium | reverse complement strand
ATGCAAGAAAAAGACTTAGGTGAAGTGGGGTTTATTGAACGCGACTTAAGAGAAACCCAATTTATTACTAAAAAAGCTAAAGAACTTTTATCTCAATTAGTTCCCTCGATAGTTGTGAGCACAGGTAGTGTTACCGCTAAATTAAGAGAAGACTGGGGCTTAATGAATTTATTAAAAGAACTTAATTTTGCAAAATATCAAAAATTAGGTTTAATAGAAAATTATGATAATTCTAAAGGACAACCTCAATCCAAAATTAAAGATTGGACTAAACGAGACGACCACCGCCATCATGCTATGGACGCTTTAGTATTGGCTTTTACATCCCATAACCACGTGCAATATATTAATTTTTTTAATGCCCGAAAAAATGAAAACCATAAACAACATCAGCACATTTTTGGGATTGAAAAGTTAATCACGGAATACCACGATCATCAACGTCTTTTTAAAATGCCTTTTCCAAATTTTAGAGCCGTTGTAAAAAAACACCTTGAAGCTACCCTTATATCATTTAAAGCCCAAAACAAAGTAGTAACGCCCAATAAAAATAAACCTAAAAATAGTAAAAATACTCAAATTGCCCTTACGCCACGAGGTCAATTACACAAAGAAACAGTTTATGGTAAAATTTTAAGACCGGAAACAAGTTTTATTAAAATAAGTAATAAATTAACACTGGATGATATTCAAAAAATAAAAGATACCTCAATAAAAAATCTTTTATTTGCTCGAATCGAAACATACCAAAATTCCGAACTTGCTTTTAATACCAAAAGTCTTAAAAAAGACCCAATTTTCATCGATCTCGAAAAAAAACAGGCACTACCAGCAAAAATTGAAATCATCAATTGGAAAGAACACTATACCATCCGTAAACCAATTTCAGGGGATACTTTTAAAAATGCCAAAGACGTCCAAGACAAAGTAGTAGATGACAAAATTAAACAGAAACTATTAGAACGCTTAGCGGCTCATGATAACAATTGTAAAAAAGCCTTTTCTAATTTAGAAAGCCATCCCATTTATTTAAATGAGGCTGCCCGCATTACCATTAAAAATGTAACCATTTATGGTGTAGAAAATGCTAAATCGCTCCATATTAAAAAAGATCATCTTGGACGCCCCATTTTAGATGCGTCTAACCAGCCTATTCCTGTCGATTATGTACAAACCGGTAATAACCACCATATTGCTATTTTTGAAGACCCTGATGGCAATTGGCAGGAACAAGTGGTAAGTTTCTTTGAAGCTACAAAACGAGCTAATCTTAATGAACCCATCATACAAAAAAATTATAATCATGAACATGGATGGCGCTTTTTATTTAGTTTAAAAATTAATGAAACCTTTGTCTTAGCCACAGAAGATTTTAACCCTCACGAAATCGACCTATTCAACCCTAAAAACTACCCAATCATCAGCCAACACCTATACCGCGTACAAAAGATTTCTACAGAAAACTACACATTTAGACATCATTTAGAAACCCAGTTAAATAATGACAATATTTTTAACGGCACAAGTTTTGTAAGTGTTCAAAGTCTTGGTAAATTTAAAAGTTTAAACCCCGTAAAAGTTCGGGTGAATCATATTGGAAACATTGTTCATTTGGGTGAATCTTAAAACCATAATATGTCAAAATCTACTTTATTTATTAGCAGTGCTTTGTCGTTAAGAACCGAAAACGAGTTGATTGTGTTAGAAGACAAAGTTCAGGGCATAAAAAAAACGCGTCCTTTGCAAGAGGTTGGTGTTATTATTTTAGAAAATTACCACATTCGCCTCAGTTTGGCATTGCTTGCTAAATGTTTATATTATAATGTAGCGGTGGTTATTTGTAACGATAAACATTTACCCACAGGCTTATTGCTGAATTTAGATGGCAATGGGCTACAATCGAAAATTTTTTCTAAACAAATTGAAGCCAGCCAACCCTTAAAAAAGCTACTGTGGCAACAAACCGTTCAAGCCAAAATTATGAATCAAGCGCAAGTACTTGAATTTTTGGAGAAGCCTTTTAAAAAATTATTAGATGCTGTACCGAAAGTAAAACCGGGTGATGCTGATAATCGCGAAGCCTATACAGCCCATATTTATTGGCAAACCATATTTCCTGAAAGTTTAGCGTTTTTACGTGATCCGGATGGCATTGAACCTAATAATCTCTTAAATTACGGCTATGCAATTATACGTGCTATTGTGGCTCGTAATTTAGTAGGTTCGGGTTTATTGCCGACCTTGGGTATTTTTCATAAAAACCAGTATAATGCCTATTGTTTAGCCGATGATATTATGGAGCCTTATCGTCCAATGGTAGATTTATTGGTAGCCCAATTGGTAAATTTTGCACCCATGAATTATACCCTAACACCAGATATAAAAAAGCTGCTTTTGAACTTACCGAATGCTTATGTTAAAATTGGACGTGAAAAAAATACACTCTTGACGGCTATTCATAAAACTACAGCCAGTTTATCTTTATGTTTTCAGGGCAAAAAGAGAAAAATTGTTTATCCAACGATGTTAAAGCAACATTTATTAAATTATGAATTATAATGCTTATAGTATTTTATGGGTTTGGGTGATGTTCGATTTACCAACTGAGACAAAATTTGATGTAAAGCAATATGCTAAATTTCGTAAAAATCTTTTACGATTGGGTTTCGATTTATTGCAATATAGTATTTATGTAAAGCATTGTTCTAGTAGGTTTAAGGCAGTGGAATGTGTACAGCGGGTAAAGACTTTGATGCCTTTAAAGGGACATATTATATTATTAACCTTAACTGACAAGCAATTTGGTATGTTGCAGATGTATCGTGGTAAAATGAAGGTAAAGCGTCCGCCTATTGTTCAGCAGTTAGAACTTTTTTAGGCAATGGTATTAATGGTTTTTTATGATATCAAGACAGTTACAATAACCCAAAAGAAACATGCTCATCAGTTTAGGAAACGGATTTTACAGTCTGGTTTTAAAATGTTGCAGTATAGTATATATTATAAATATTGCGATAGTTATTCAAAATTATATTTGTATGAGTCGCAGTTACCTAAAATAGTACCTGAGGATGGATTTATAATAATATTCTTTTTAACAGATAAGCAATTTGGGGAGATGGAGGTTTTTAGTAGTAAGGAGCGTCTTTTAATTGATCCACATCAAACGCAATTAGATTTTTTTTAGTTTGGTAGGAGTGTGTATTGTTTCAAATGAGGGCATTTAGGAATGACAAAACAGGGGCTTAGGTATATAGTATAGCGTAAAAAGGTTCATTTTTGTTATTTGCAAATAACAACCTAAATCATTGAATATTAATTCTTAAAATGATATCGGTTGTTATTGTGCAAAGATACGTACAATTTTTGAAAGAACTCACAACAGGTGCCTCCTCTTCTATCCAAACATGTGGTTGTTATTGTGCAAAGATACGTACAATTTTTGAAAGAACTCACAACTCAAAGGCAAACTAACGGATATTAAATTGGTTGTTATTGTGCAAAGATACGTACAATTTTTGAAAGAACTCACAACTAAAGGTTAATTACACGAGTGGGCTTTATGTTGTTATTGTGCAAAGATACGTACAATTTTTGAAAGAACTCACAACCACTGCCTTGCTTTTAATTGTTTTAAATAGTTGTTATTGTGCAAAGATACGTACAATTTTTGAAAGAACTCACAACCAAACATAAAATGGAATTTTTTGTTTTCGGTTGTTATTGTGCAAAGATACGTACAATTTTTGAAAGAACTCACAACCTAATGTACAAATCTATTTCGTTTGTAATTGTTGTTATTGTGCAAAGATACGTACAATTTTTGAAAGAACTCACAACAGCCAATATTAGTAGAATTATTAGGCTTTAGTTGTTATTGTGCAAAGATACGTACAATTTTTGAAAGAACTCACAACTTTGGGGACGTAAATACATTTTCTTTTTTTGTTGTTATTGTGCAAAGATACGTACAATTTTTGAAAGAACTCACAACTTTGGTAAAGTTAACATAATATTTGTTCTTAGTTGTTATTGTGCAAAGATACGTACAATTTTTGAAAGAACTCACAACATATAGACATATCCTGCACGCGAGGAAAAGTTGTTATTGTGCAAAGATACGTACAATTTTTGAAAGAACTCACAACTCAAATGTTAATGGGTGGTAGTGTTCAGTGTTGTTATTGTGCAAAGATACGTACAATTTTTGAAAGAACTCACAACTACAAAAAATAATATTACTTACAGAAAAAGTTGTTATTGTGCAAAGATACGTACAATTTTTGAAAGAACTCACAACTTACTCGGTGCTGGAGGTTGTGTCTTTGGGTTGTTATTGTGCAAAGATACGTACAATTTTTGAAAGAACTCACAACTAAAAAAAAAACAACATTACAAACATTACGGTTGTTATTGTGCAAAGATACGTACAATTTTTGAAAGAACTCACAACTTTTATTAAATATTACCTGTGTGGATTTATGTTGTTATTGTGCAAAGATACGTACAATTTTTGAAAGAACTCACAACTACGCTTTAATAGTGCTAATAGTATTAGCGTTGTTATTGTGCAAAGATACGTACAATTTTTGAAAGAACTCACAACTGAAAAAAATTACCTACAAATTAATTTTATGTTGTTATTGTGCAAAGATACGTACAATTTTTGAAAGAACTCACAACAATGGAAATTATCAAGTGAATATAGGTGCAGTTGTTATTGTGCAAAGATACGTACAATTTTTGAAAGAACTCACAACTTAGGTGTCGAATGGTTTCTTAACAAGTGGTTGTTATTGTGCAAAGATACGTACAATTTTTGAAAGAACTCACAACTCGCCTGGTGGCAGTGTTTATGCGGGTTTGGTTGTTATTGTGCAAAGATACGTACAATTTTTGAAAGAACTCACAACTGAAAACTAACAGCCAAAAGGTTTTTAAAGTTGTTATTGTGCAAAGATACGTACAATTTTTGAAAGAACTCACAACTAACTAATTGAATTTAAAGCCCTTTGTTCTGTTGTTATTGTGCAAAGATACGTACAATTTTTGAAAGAACTCACAACTAACATCCTCTATTTCTTTGTGGTTTTTAGTTGTTATTGTGCAAAGATACGTACAATTTTTGAAAGAACTCACAACTGTATGAAAATATTAAAGACACTGCTTCAGTTGTTATTGTGCAAAGATACGTACAATTTTTGAAAGAACTCACAACATGATGCTTTAGTAAGCATAAGCACTTTAGGTTGTTATTGTGCAAAGATACGTACAATTTTTGAAAGAACTCACAACGTTGCACTTGTAAGCAATAGCCTAACTTGAGTTGTTATTGTGCAAAGATACGTACAATTTTTGAAAGAACTCACAACCAAACCTTGCAAGGCTTGGCTTATAATTAGTTGTTATTGTGCAAAGATACGTACAATTTTTGAAAGAACTCACAACGTAATTTTTAATTATAGTTTTTTATAACGGTTGTTATTGTGCAAAGATACGTACAATTTTTGAAAGAACTCACAACGCCTCGCTTAATACAACGTCTTGCGTATTAGTTGTTATTGTGCAAAGATACGTACAATTTTTGAAAGAACTCACAACTAAATAGTGTTCAACAGTGAACCACTTTGGTTGTTATTGTGCAAAGATACGTACAATTTTTGAAAGAACTCACAACGGGTATGAGTTGGGGCTTGATACAACCCAGTTGTTATTGTGCAAAGATACGTACAATTTTTGAAAGAACTCACAACGTTGTTACTTTTGCAGGCACATTTGTTGTGTTGTTATTGTGCAAAGATACGTACAATTTTTGAAAGAACTCACAACTCTCTTAGGTGCGAAATTTTAGAAATTTATGTTGTTATTGTGCAAAGATACGTACAATTTTTGAAAGAACTCACAACTGGTATCACATTATTATGAACTTGAATACAGTTGTTATTGTGCAAAGATACGTACAATTTTTGAAAGAACTCACAACGTTAGATGTTGTGGTATAATCAGTTCCTGGTTGTTATTGTGCAAAGATACGTACAATTTTTGAAAGAACTCACAACTTGAATTATTCCTACTATTGTAGGTTATAGAGGTTGTTATTGTGCAAAGATACGTACAATTTTTGAAAGAACTCACAACAGAGACTAATTTTCGTTTTACATTAAGTGGTTGTTATTGTGCAAAGATACGTACAATTTTTGAAAGAACTCACAACTGAGGCTCACGTATCCAGATTTTGTTGATGTTGTTATTGTGCAAAGATACGTACAATTTTTGAAAGAACTCACAACAGACCTTCGCCGAATAAGACGAGGGCGGTGTTGTTATTGTGCAAAGATACGTACAATTTTTGAAAGAACTCACAACATAAATATAATTTTTCATCCATTGTATATTGTTGTTATTGTGCAAAGATACGTACAATTTTTGAAAGAACTCACAACTATCGCAAACCCCTTTAATTATTGCAAAGGTTGTTATTGTGCAAAGATACGTACAATTTTTGAAAGAACTCACAACGCATACTCGCATAAAACAATATTGATTATGTTGTTATTGTGCAAAGATACGTACAATTTTTGAAAGAACTCACAACAAGGAGGGTGATGATTGGACTGCCTCTACGTTGTTATTGTGCAAAGATACGTACAATTTTTGAAAGAACTCACAACATATTGGTGGTTTTAATACTTTAGACCCAGTTGTTATTGTGCAAAGATACGTACAATTTTTGAAAGAACTCACAACTATTTAGTTGCTGGCATTTATTTAATTATAGTTGTTATTGTGCAAAGATACGTACAATTTTTGAAAGAACTCACAACAAAACAAAGGGGTTAAAATTGAAATTGGGGTTGTTATTGTGCAAAGATACGTACAATTTTTGAAAGAACTCACAACATAAATTCGTTTGATAAATTTACGCGTATGTTGTTATTGTGCAAAGATACGTACAATTTTTGAAAGAACTCACAACGAAGAACAAAGAGAAGAGTTGAAAAAACAGTTGTTATTGTGCAAAGATACGTACAATTTTTGAAAGAACTCACAACGCATGGGCATCAATAACAAGAATGTTAGCGTTGTTATTGTGCAAAGATACGTACAATTTTTGAAAGAACTCACAACACGAAGTTCCCGTTATAAGTTGGGTTAATGTTGTTATTGTGCAAAGATACGTACAATTTTTGAAAGAACTCACAACTGCTTTCTGTTCACGTGTTAAAGGTGTTTGTTGTTATTGTGCAAAGATACGTACAATTTTTGAAAGAACTCACAACTTGCTTTTAGGGTTAAATGTTTTCATAATGTTGTTATTGTGCAAAGATACGTACAATTTTTGAAAGAACTCACAACTCCTCACCACCTTGATCGTACTTGTCTGTGTTGTTATTGTGCAAAGATACGTACAATTTTTGAAAGAACTCACAACTTTAGAACCATAATATATTAATGATAGTTTGTTGTTATTGTGCAAAGATACGTACAATTTTTGAAAGAACTCACAACTAGAAATCAACATACCAGAAGACGAAAAAAGTTGTTATTGTGCAAAGATACGTACAATTTTTGAAAGAACTCACAACTATCCGTGTATGCGTAACGCTTCGAGAATAGTTGTTATTGTGCAAAGATACGTACAATTTTTGAAAGAACTCACAACTCTCTCTACGATTGGCACAACTAAAGATTGTTGTTATTGTGCAAAGATACGTACAATTTTTGAAAGAACTCACAACTAAACATTGAATTTTAAAATAATTATTAGGTTGTTATTGTGCAAAGATACGTACAATTTTTGAAAGAACTCACAACAAAATCAATGGCTGAAATTATTTCTTTTAGTTGTTATTGTGCAAAGATACGTACAATTTTTGAAAGAACTCACAACCCCTGTCTTTCCTTCATCTATTAAATTGGGTTGTTATTGTGCAAAGATACGTACAATTTTTGAAAGAACTCACAACGCCATACAAATGCAAAGAACCACTCCGCAAGTTGTTATTGTGCAAAGATACGTACAATTTTTGAAAGAACTCACAACACATAAACAAATTTTTTTCAAAATATTTTGTTGTTATTGTGCAAAGATACGTACAATTTTTGAAAGAACTCACAACAAGATGTTATTAAATTCGTAGAATTGGTAGTTGTTATTGTGCAAAGATACGTACAATTTTTGAAAGAACTCACAACTTTAACATTTTTATTAAGGTATGCGTCGATGTTGTTATTGTGCAAAGATACGTACAATTTTTGAAAGAACTCACAACTTGCAATTCAACCTGAAAAGCAAATTCTTTGTTGTTATTGTGCAAAGATACGTACAATTTTTGAAAGAACTCACAACTTAGTTTTATCTACATTAATAGCATCGTAGGTTGTTATTGTGCAAAGATACGTACAATTTTTGAAAGAACTCACAACACATTAAGCGACTTATATAATCATTTTATGTTGTTATTGTGCAAAGATACGTACAATTTTTGAAAGAACTCACAACTGAATCATCAAGATATAAAACTTTATCAAAGTTGTTATTGTGCAAAGATAAGTACAATTTTTGAAATGATAATTTTTAAAGTTATTAATTTCTTTTGTGTCAATGCTTTTATTTTGTTTACCAAAGGTTTGTTGTTGATGCCCATCACCTTGAGTTCTAATATTTTGATAATGTTGTTGTGCCATATTTTATATTTTTAAAATTTAAGATTTATGTTCGTAATAAGCCCAAGTACAAGCAAAACTAAATAGTTCGCAATAATGATACCCTGTATCAGGGCGGTTGTTATTTTGATATGCAAAATTAATCATTTTATTTTTCTGTATTTCAAGATAGGTATCAAGTTCAATATTTTTAGAATTATGATTTCTAGCTATATCGTAGGTAAGCATCCACATCCATTTTACTTGATTAGGATGATTAATTCGTAGATTATTGATGGTGTTCATTTTTTGAATAAAGTTTTTTACTAAGGCGTTGGTTTTTAAATACTTTAATATATCTTCTTTAATCTGCCATACTGCATCAAATTCTTGATTAGACCAATGCAAGGGCATATCAAAAAAATTAAAACTATTTTTGGCAATGCCGTTAAAATCATGGCTTTTAGCTTGATGTTCAAGATCGGCGGCAAGTTCAATCGCTTTTTGAGTAGGGAATTTAGCCTCAGCAATTGCCATACCACCACTGATAGTTAAGGTATGATTGCTATATTTTTGCAATTCTTCATGGATTGTTTTTGCAAATAAAATAGTTTTGTCCCATTTACCTACAATACATACATCATCGCCACCCGCATAAATAATATGAAGCCTCTTTTTAAATATTTCATTTTGACTAACATGATTTAAATGTCCTTTAAAAAACAGGTCTAAACTATAACTCAATTGGGTATAATCCACCCATGTAGTCAAATTTTTAACATCGGGTAAGGCATTTTTAAATAAACTACCTAAATTATCAACGTCCATTCTTAAAAAACCCAGACGTTTAAAACTATTATCTTCTGCGCCAACAAGTTCTCCAAAATCATCATTTTGATTACTATTACCAGCTAAAAATTCAATAGTCCAACAGCCATTACTACCTGTAAGATACTCTTGAACCTTGGGTAAATTTTCAAGACTGAGACCGTTGAGAGTTGTTAATTTTGTGTTGCTTAAATCTGTATTATTAAGTGGAATAAAATTTTCTATAATGTAAAAATGATACTTGAAGGCGTAACAATGGAAATCTATTAATCCTTTTATTTCGGTTTTAGATTGAATAATATAATGAGCATTATTAAGAAGTGTGCCTAATTTTATTTGGTCGGCTGTGATTGTATGTACCCATTTGTTGTCATTTTCTAAAAAGCTGGGGTCTCCTTCTTTGAAGTCCATTGCCATATTTAAAGGAATGGCTTTATTAGGATTGTCAATTTCTTCGTTAGTTATGGCAGCGATTTTTAAATGAGATGTTGGCAGCGATTGGCATAAAATATGGAGTTGATTTTTAAACTTGGTTTGTTTACTTTGAGAGATTTTGGTAATTAAAGAAGCCCATATATCACTGAGAGGTTTTGTTAATAAATCTTGCGAAGATAGACGAATATCGCCATGAGCAACGAATAAAGTTGTTTTAAAATTTTCATAAAAATGCTCGCTCAGTTCTTGATAAAATGAGGTTAATTTTTGGTTATTTTGGGGTGTATTGGCTAAAAAGCAGTATAAATTACCACCAGCATTTAAAAAAATATGAGCTGAGGTTAAGTTAAAATCATTTTTTATAACTATTGTCCGATAAAAATAGGATCTACATTCTCATATCAGGATGTGTTAATAGGCAATTTATGACAGAGAATCTCACAGAAAAAATAATACAAAAAATTCCAAAAATAACTGAATTTTTAGATTTTTATGAACGCAGGTAACATAAAGTAAGGGATGTCTTTTTTTTAAATTAGTGCATTGTCAATAGTATTTAAATTCTTTGGGTTTTAACTTAAAAATTTTATCAACAATAAGAACCGAAATTAATGCTATAAGCATGGAGGCTCCAACATCTAAAGGGAAGTGTTGTGCTAAGTAAACTCTTGAATATCCTACCAACAGGGCATAAATAAACATGACCCAACACGTTAACCAAGATTTTGCAAACATGACTACAATTAATAATATACAAAATGCTGTGCCTGTATGACCTGAAGGAAAACTATGTTTGGCTTGAGGATAAATTTCTTCAACAATAAATTTATTCCAAACCTGTTCTTTTAAAAAATTAGATTTTAAAATAAAAGCTGGTTCATAAAATTCAACATAATGAATTTGAGATTTTTGTGGTTCTTGAATGGTATAAAAAGGGCGTAACCTATCTGTATAACTATTTCTTTTTAGCCCTTGAATAATAATAGTAGAAACTACCACCACTGCTAGGGAAAAATAAAGATATTTTCTTTTTTTTAATGCGATATAAATTAAAAAAGGTATCCACACTACAGCATCGCCAATGAAGGTAAAAAAAGCAAATATGTTATTAAAAGTATTACCTAAATCGGTATTTAAATCTAAAAAAAAATCCTCTCTTCCTATTACAAAGCTTAATCCGAGTATTAAAATACTAATAATTAAAACTAAATATCTAAAAAAAGAGGATTTATTATTCAAAGTTGTTTAAAATTAACGCACAATAGAAATATTTCCTGACTCTTTAATACTTCCTACCTCTACGCTATAATAATAGCTACCATTGGGAAGATTTGCTTGATTATTATCTAAACCGGTCCAATTATTACTGTAATTATTGTTTTGGTAAACTAAGAGTCCGGCACCGTTAAAAATCTTTAATTTTATTGGGTCTTTAAACGTAGATTTTATTTCTAAAGCATCGTTTAAATTGTCGAAATTTGGGGTTATAATTTTTTTAGCTAAAAGCGAATTATCTTCTTGATTTGTATTATTATACAGTATGGTGAGTGACGCAGTGTCTGTACAATTGTTTTTGTCTGTTACTTGTAATTTTATTACGGCGTCTTCAGAGATATAAAAATTGGCATTATCGTCGGTGGCGCTTTTAAGCTCTTCGTTTTGAAACCATTTGAAAGTTTCGCCGCCTTTGCCTTTTAAATTTATAACATTTCTTTTATTTAAAACAACCGTTTTATCGTTCGATAATTCAGTAATAATATCTGCTTGAGGTGCTTGATGAACAAGTAAAGGTCCAACAACATTGGAGGTTAATACTTTTTGTAATTTATCAAAAGACATAACAGCATAGAAGTATCGGGTGTTGTTTGGTTGTAATTTGGGGACAAGGCTTTGCGAATTGGCTTCATTTATAGGAACACCGTTACTGTTGTCGTTGGGAGTATTGGTAACATACCATTGAATTTTGGAGGTTACATGAGCATAATTTTCGACATTAAGGTTTAGTGCTTCAATGGGTTCGTTTTCACAGAATTTTAATTTACTGGGTGATTTTATGGTTAAATCGGCTAATTGAGGGCTTGCCACTACTTTAATAGTTTTAATATTGCTTGTAGATTGGCAGGCGCAATTATTAAAATAAATAACTACAAAGTAACTCGTTGTTCCGATTGTTTCGGATGAAGGTATTAAGGTGTCTAGTGTATAATCGGGCACGAGGGTTGCGTTGTCGTATTTAGGTGTACTATTTTTGTACCATTTTGTGTGTGATACGCTCCCTTTAAATTCAGGAAAATTAACAATTTTAATCTTCCTTAAACGTTGATTTTGAAAATAAGTTAATTCTGACGAATCGGCATTATAGGTAGGAATAGCTGTTTCTTGGGCAGAAACGTTGATACTAAAAACTACATACAATAAAATAATTGAAAACACTGAAGTGCCCTTCTTGAGTAAATTTGTTTTTTTTGTTGTCATAAAAATTTATTTTAATTATTTAAAAATATGTTATCTTTGCAAAGTTAGTAATTTTATTTGAATTCTTAACAAAAATACAAAATTTATGAAAAAAATATTTTTTTACACGTTATTAACATTGTTTTGGGGATGTGGAAACACTGGTTCAGAAAGTACGTTATGGGTGGATTTAACCCATACTTTAGATTCGAATGCTTTATGTTGGCCTATTGATTCTAACTCGAAATTTATTCATATTGAAGAGTTTAGAGGAAAAACAGCCAAAGGATACTATTATTCATCTTGCAGGTTTTCTACTCCGGAACATTGTGGAACCCACTTAGACGCACCTATTCATTTTGCAGAAGGTAAATGGACTATTGACCAGATTCCTTTAACGAGTTTGATGGGTGAAGGCTATATTATAGATGTGTTGGGCAAAGTCAATAAGAATAAGGACTATCAAATTGAGGTGGCTGATGTTTTGGATTTTGAAAAAAAATATGGTCAAATACCAGAAAATTCTATTATTATATTTAAAACGGGTTATGGCAAGCTATATTCTAGTTATGAAGCCAGCTTTGGAACTAAAATAAGGGGGCATGATGGTATCCCCAATTTTCATTTTCCGGGCGTATTACCAGAATTAGCAAAGTGGTTGGTTATGAATAGAAAACCTAAATTAGTGGGTATAGATACCCCAAGTATGGACTATGGGCAATCTACTGATTTTGAAACACATCAAATATTTTTAGGTAGCAATATCCCCCAGTTAGAAAATGTAGCGAATTTAGATGCTTTAAAATCGTTCAAGATTAAAATAAATGCCTTACCTCTTAAAATTGGTAATGGCACTGGGGCGCCGGTACGAATAGTGGGGTTAGATTTATAAATTATACAAAATCAACATCAAAGCTCATAATTACACTTTTAAAATGTGCTTGTTTTTTGAGCGTATTGCTTATTAAAATGATGTGTTGTTTTTGGCTTGAAGTATATTGAAAATCAATGGGAAATTTTAAAATAAGTTCCCATATAAATAGATTTTTTATTTTAGAAATGGAGGGTTCAATGGGTTTAGAAATATAGAGACCGGCGTTCGGTTTAAAATGAAATAAAAATTCGTTCAAAAACTGCAAAGCGGTATTAGAAATAGGGTGTTTGGCACTAATTTTTAAAAGTCTAAAATAGGGTGGATAGTTATAGAGTTTTCTTAAAGGGAGGTCAAAATCGTAGGCTTTTTTAAAATCGTGCTGTTGTACAAATTGCAAGATGGGATGGTTGGGATTACGAGTTTGTATAATAAAAACGCCATGATCGCTATTTCGTCCCGCTCTACCACAAACTTGTTCTAAGAGTTGAAAGGCGCGTTCGTTGACTCTAAAATCTACATAATGTAAAAGGCTATCGGCATCAATTACGGCTACCAAAGGTACATTTTTAAAATCTAACCCTTTTACAACCATTTGAGTACCAACTAAAATATTAATTTTTTGCGCTTCAAAATTAGAAATTATGGTATCAAAACTATATTTTCCTTTTGTGGTATCGATGTCCATGCGTTCTATTTTAGCATGTTGAAATATATGTTGGCATGCTTCAACTAATTTTTCGGTTCCTAAATTCATACTTTTAAATTTATAGGCACCGCAATTTTTACAAGCATTAGGAAGTTCGTATTCTTTATTGCAATAGTGACATTTTAAACATTGTTTAAATTTATGGTGTGTTAAGCTAACATTACAATTAGTACAAGTTGGAATATCGCCACAAAGTTGGCAAATCCAGTAAGGATCATAGCCGCGACGATTATGAAAAATAATCACTTGTTGTTTATTATCAAGTACTTGTTGTATTTTATCGACTAATGTTTTTGTAAAAAAATTATAAATTGGTAAGGGTTCTTCGGATTTTAAATTTATAAATTCTAATTGCGGGAGGCGGGCATTTCCGTATCTTTGGGTTAATGAAACGAAGCCATATTTATGTGTTTGAACGTTGTAAAAGGTTTCGAATGAAGGTGTTGCAGTGCCAAGTATTACTGGAATTTTTAATAGATTTCCTAAATAAATCGCCGTGTTTTTGCCGTGGTATTTTGGATTAGGTTGTACTTGTTTATAGGAATAGTCGTGTTCTTCATCGATGATAATTAATTTAAGATTTGTAAATGGCAGAAATAAAGCTGAGCGGGAGCCTAAAATAACTTGTGCTTTACCATCTAAAACATGGTGCCATATTTCAGCGCGTTCATGGTGATTAAATTTAGAATGATAGACTTGAACTTTTTCGCCAAAATATTTTTCTAAACGCTTACATAATTGCACGGTTAGGGCTATTTCGGGGAGAAGGTATAAGGCTTGTCCGCCTTGTTCAATTTTATGTTGAATCATTTTAATAAATACTTCCGTTTTGCCCGAGCCGGTAACCCCATGTAATAAACAAACGGCTTTGGTATCTAAAAGGTTACTGAGATTCTGAAAAGCTTGTTCTTGTTGAGGTGAGAGCGTCAAGATTTGGGTTGTAAAACATTCGGAATTTTTATGAATTCTTGAAATATCTAATATAGATTTCATTGCCCAACCTTTTTTTACAAAATAATTGCCTGCGTTGGCTTTTAATGCATAAACTGTTTCTAAGTCTTTGATAATTATTGTGTTATTATTTTTAGAGGCTTGGAGTAACAATAAAAATAGTTTTTCGTAGTCGGCTTTGTTTTTTATTTTTTCTAAAATTTCTGGTACAAGTTGGGGTTGATTCGCAATATCTGGGCTTAGTTGAATAACCGAGACTTTTTTGGTTTTATATTTTTCTTCTAAACGTTCTTTCAAATATACAATTTCGTGTTTAATAAATTGGTTTAAAGTTTTGGTAATAGAATTCACTTTTAATATTTTTTCAATTTCAGCTACACTTAATTCTGGTTGGGTTTTAATAAGATAGAATATTTGTTGATCAAGACCGCCTAATTGCTCTATTTCAAACTGATTTTCGGGATTATACACAACAATAGATTGGCTACTTAATTTTAAAACATTGGGTAATGCGGCAAAAAGAATCTCGCCTTCGGAACACATAAAATATTGTGCCATCCAAGACCAAAGTTTTAATTGGGTTTCGGTAACTATGGGATAGTCGTCAATAATGCCTAAGATGGGTTTATATAGTGAAGGGAATTCCGCTTGAGGCTTTAAGGACTTAACAATTCCGCTATATTTTTTATTCTTACCAAGTTCCACTTCAACACGTTGTCCTAAACGAACCATCGCGATAAGCTCTTCTGGAATATACCATGAAAGCGTTTCTGGCAGGGCGAGCGGTAGTATAACTTCAGCAATTGCAAACATATATAAAAATGCGTTATTATTTTACCATACTTTTTATTATTAAGTAACGTTTAGCGCCACGCGATTTCTACCTATTTTTGCATCGATAAAGATACCTCTTAATAATGAGACACCCCAAAATAGCAACCCATCATATTTAAAGCGCCTACACATTTTATTATGGATTTAAATACCCCCTTAATTTTTGGTGCATAAAAGATATATATCCCATAAAATAATCAATATCAGAATATTGGGCAATACTATGCCATGGATTCATAACCACAGACCGCAGAACAAATAACCCTTCGCGTTGGTATTCCTCGGTTGAAATACCTAATTCAGTTAGTACTTGTTGTACCGAATCTAAAGAATAACTTTTACAATTAATTTTAGTTTTAGAAACAAAATACGGTTGAGAATATGGATTGTCTTGTCCCTTGTTTTTAATGGTTAATTCGTTATATAAATATTCGTTTAATTGATTGATTATTTTTAAACTGTTTGAAGCATTCATTAACGAATTGTGTTGAATGGTCATGGGTTTTACTATAAAACACACAATATTTGTATCAACTTGATTAATAATAGGTTGAAAGGTAAATCCCTGTTTACAAGGTTGGACGTCAGGGTTTAAAATTTTGTCAAAACTAAAAAAGTGGCTTTGATGTATTTTTAAATTATTAAGAAATTTTACGGCGCTTAAAATGGAGGCTTTGATAATTTTGCCATGTCCTTGTATATTTAAAGGGATAGATTTATGAGCCAGCCAAGCGGCGGCGGCGGCGGCGCCCGGTTTGGAACCTTCTAAAATATAATGACCTAAAGCATTGATATGGTCGTTGTTAGTAAAGGTTAAATCGTCTAAATTATTTTCTTCCGAAATATAAGTTGCGTGTTGTTTGATCAGTTTGGTTATAGCCCCGTTTTTAAAAGCAATTAAGCCGCAAGGATAGGGAATAAAGCCTAATTTATGAGGGTCAATGGTAATAGAATCGGCGTCTGGAAATGCCATAAAACTTTTGATAACTTCGGCTTCTTGCCATTTTAAATCAAAATTTGTTTCTAAAAAATTATTTTTTAAAACATAGTCAGTTTTGCCCCACATGTTCATGTTTTTAATTTGAACCTGAGCATCATGGTCGATAGTTTCAAGCGAAAATTTTGTGTTTTTATCGCCATCCATAAAAAGAGTTCTGATGTAGCCACCCCATGCTGCATCAATATGAATCCAAAAACTTTGCTGTTTTGAGTTTTGAAGTTCTTGCCTTAATTGAATCATTTTATGAATGGGATCAACAGAACCTAATTCTGTACTACCTGCAATGCCAACTACCGCTAAAATAAACTCTTTAGGATTGAGGTTATGAAGCCTTTTAGACAAATAATCCATTTGTATTCTAAAATGGCTATCAACCGGAATAAATTCAACGGCTTGTTCACCGATACCAATTAAATTAGCAGCTTTTTTAATGCAATAGTGGGCAGTTTCGGCAACTAAAATTTTGGGTTCCTTACCAATTAAATTTAAAACTTGATGGATACCTTGGTTATTGATGTTGTATTTGGATTGGTCTAAAAAATTAACTACTTCGCTCATTTTGAAATCTATATTGCGTTGATTTTTCAACATAATATATTTCATTAATTCTATTTGTAAAGAGATAGCTTGATGAGGTTTGATATTAAGACATTCATCAATTGATAGATCTTTTAATAGTTTATTTTTTCCATAAAAATCCAGCGAAAAATCTAAGTTAAATTGACAGCAATAATCATAGCAAACTAAAGGCATAAATTTGGCGGTTCTGGCAAACCATAGGGCTTCAATGTTAGCCACAGTGCCGCCGGAACAAATATGTGCCCAATTGGTAGTGTCATCGTAACCAAGCATTTTAGAAACCATTTTGCCAACTTCCAATTCTAAGGGTACGGTAATAGGTGCGGCTTCATCACTTACATTATTAGAATTATAAAGCATACCTGCAAAATAGCCAATTACGGAAGGGAGGAGGAGTTCGGAGTTCATGTGAGCAATATAACGGGGTGAGAAAAACGGAAAATTTGCTTTAAATCTAGAAACAATATAACCAAGTTGTTTCGACAACTCATCTAACCATTCATCATACTCACGGCGGTCGGTGCGATGAATAATTTGGGGGTCTTCAGGAAAAAAATTACGTCTCCAATGTATATAATCTTCTAAAACCTCGCCTAAAATTTCGGTCCAATAATGACCATTTTCAGCTTTAGGACCCAGAAACCAAGGCATGATAGATTTATCGACATCGTTATTCATATTTAAAAATTTGTAATTCGATTTAAAAAAGGTAAGGCATCGTCTTTTTTAGAAATAGTTATCAGCGAACTCTCTAATTGCCAATCGATATGAAGTTCTGGATCGTTGTAACGAATACCACCTTCGTTTTTGGGGCTATAAAAATTATCACATTTATAGAAAAACAAGGCAGACTCCGAAAGTACTACAAATGCATGTCCAAACCCTTTAGGTATTAAAAATTGTTTTTTATTTTCGGCTGATAGTAAAACGCCAAACCATTGTTTAAAGCTTGGTGAATTGGGGCGCAAATCCACCGCAACATCCCATACCTCTCCTTGTAAGACTGTTACTAATTTGGTTTGTGCAAAATCGCCTGTTTGAAAATGAATACCTCTTAATGTACCTTTAGTAGAAAACGATAGGTTGTCTTGAACAAATACCAAATCTTTCTCTAAAGCGGTGTCTAATCGGTTTTTGTTATACGATTCTGTAAAGAAGCCACGATCGTCGTAAAAAATTTTATTTTCAAGAATAAAACAATCTTTCAAAGGTGTTGAGATAAGGTTCATAATATTTAAAGATATTGCGTTTGATAATAATCTTGGTAACTGCCATTAACAATTTTTTGTACCCAATCCTCATGGTTTAAATACCAGTTGATGGTTTTGTGAATACCAATTTCGAATTGGGTTTGCGGAAGCCACCCCAATTCTTTTTGAATGCATGATGCATCGATAGCATAGCGGCGGTCGTGTCCTGGACGGTCTTTTACAAAACGAATTAATTGTTTAGAACTATCTACTGGGCGGTTCAGTGTTTGGTCGATAATTGAAGCAATGAGATTTACAATATCAATATTTTTCCATTCGTTATGTCCGCCGATATTATAAGTTTTATAGGGTTTAGACTTATGAAATACCAAATCGATTGCTGCTGCGTGGTCTTCTACATAAAGCCAATCACGGGTATTTAAACCATCTCCATACACGGGTACAGGTTTTTGGTTTACCATATTATGAATTACTAATGGAATTAGTTTTTCTGGGAATTGATAAGGTCCATAATTGTTAGAGCAATTGGAAATTATATAAGGTAAATGAAAGGTTTCGCCAAAAGCCCGAACAAAATGGTCGGCCGAGGCTTTACTTGCTGAATAAGGAGAGTTGGGTTGATATGGGGTTTGTTCGGTAAACAATCCCGTTTCGCCCAGTGTGCCATATACTTCATCGGTAGAAATTTGATAAAATAGATGTTTCGATATATCATCTTGCCAAAATTTTTTGGCAGTATTTAATAATTGAACAGTACCTACAACATTGGTGTAAACAAAATCTAATGGTGATAAAATTGAGCGGTCCACGTGCGATTCGGCAGCTAAATTAATAACGTCTGTGATACGATATTTTTCAAAAATTTGTTCTAAAATTTTAGTATCTAAAATCGTTGCTTTTTCAAAAAAATAATTTTTAGCTTGCTGAATATCAGTTAAATTTTCTAAGTTCCCTGCATAGGTTAAAGCATCTAAATTAACAATAGTATATTGTGGATAGTTGTTCACAAAACGACGAACCACATGATTTCCAATAAATCCGGCTCCTCCTGTAATTAAAATTGATTTCATTTGAATATTATTTTTTAAAATTTTGAAAATTATAGCGTGAATGTTTATCTATAATTTTAGACCCTTGCATTAAAAATATTGTTGGGTTTGCCCGAGCAGCGGTTTTAATATTCGTAGCATCCGCTTGCAAACATGTGTGGTTGGGAAATAATTTTTGCGCTGCCGATAAATCGGCTGTTACAAAAATATGGGGGTAGTTTAAGGCGTTAACTTGTGATAGTATTGCATCCCAATTTTTAACTAAGTTTGGATATAATGTAAATATAATCAAGTAGGGATCCTTTTGAGTCAAAATAGCTTGTGTTGTATCATTACCTGTAGCTGTTTTTAAAATAAAGTCAGTAATTTTAGCTTTTAAACCGTTGCCTTTTTTTTCAACTTTATCATAACGTTTTACAAAGGTATAAGATTCATCGAAATCTGCGGGAAACTGCGTTTGTTCAAAACTGATTTCTTGACCATTTTTAGAATAGGTAAAATATATTGATACACTATCTGGAATTGCACCTGCCGGCGTTTTAGACTCTTCAATAATATCATTATTAATTTTATATGGCAAACAATCAATAATAGGTAAATGAGAAAAAATAAATAGTTGAAGCCAAAAGCTTCCAATCAGAGTAAACACATTTGTAAACAGCGCAAATTTGAAATTAATTTTATAGACATTTTGGGTATCTAAGCTTAAATTAATTAAAATCAAAATGAATAAAATAATATCTTTCATAAAAGATTGCAAAGGCGTTAAGGGCAAACAATCGCCAAAACAACCACAGGTGGCAATTTTTCCAGAAAAAAGGGCATAACCAGTTAAAAATGTAAAGAAAATAATGAGGGTTAAAAGTAAAGCCAAAACCCATTTATATTGCCAACGTATGATGATAGCAAACCCTGCAAAAATTTCAAAACTGTTCATAATTATTGCTAAATAAATACTGTAATCGTGAAGGGACGTCCACCCCCACGCTTCAAAAAATTCTTGCATTTTATAGCTTAAACCATTGGGGTCATTTGCTTTAATGAGGCCAGAGAAGATAAACAAAATTCCAATAACATAGCGATTAAGATGTAATAGATTTTTTTTCATAGGTATAAATTTATGGGTTAAGAATTTGATTAAACACTGCGTAATTTAAAATATCAATAAAATTAGCATCGATACCTTCACTGACTAAGGTATTATGTTCCAAAGAAATGATTTGTTTAATTCTTAAAGTTTTAACGATAATTAAATCGGTAAAACTTTCAGAACACATCGAACGCCAGGCTTCACCATAGTCGTGGTTTTTCTTTTCCATTAAATCAAAACATACATCAACATATTTGTTGTATAAACGTTCGGCTTCGGTAGCAGCAAGGTCTTCAACTTTTGGTTCTTTAAGTTCCCACTGAATGAGTCCAATAATGGCATAATTAATAATTCCTAAAAATTCTTGGGCTACGGAATCTACTATTTTTTGATTCTGCGTTTGTTGTATAGTTCGAATTCGAATTGCTTTAATATAAATTTGATCTGCAACTGAAATAGGTCTTAAAACTCGCCAAGCCGTTCCGTAATCTTTCAATTTTTTTAAAAAAATGTCTTTAGCTTCGTGTATCACAATAAAGTAGTCTTGTTTCGTATCTTGCATTATAATTTTATTTTTTTAATTGTGCAAATTTAAACTATTTTTATTTAAAAAATAAATAAATTTTAAAAGTTATAAAAAAACAATTAAAATATAAAAAATTCATTAAATAATACTATTTTTGTGGCTATATGAAACAAAGTTTTAACGACATGATGTCACGACCCCAAATAGCTATTATGGGTATTATTAATTGCACTCCAGATTCTTTTTATAAAAGTAGTCAAGTATCAAACTGCGAAGCAGGACTTATAAAAGCTACCGAATTTATTAATGATGGTGCTACGGTTCTTGATATTGGTGGATTTTCTACCCGACCCAATTTTGTAGATATTAGTATCGAAGAAGAGATAAAACGAGTCGTTCCAATAATAAAAATTATAAGAAAACACTTTCCAGATGTTATTATTTCAATTGATAGTTTTAGAGCGGATGTTATTAAAGAAGCCATAAATGCTGGTGCAGACTGGATTAATGATATTAGCGGTGGCGATTTTGACCCCAAATTAATACCCTTAGTTGCAACCTTAAATATTCCATACATTTGTATGCATAGCCCGCCAACATTATATAATTTACATCAAGTGCCAGATGATAAAGATATTGTAGATGCGGTGCTCAAATTTTTTATTAACAAAAATATCTTTTTACTAAATCACGGGATGGATAAAATTTTATTTGACCCAGGCATTGGTTTTGGAAAAACATTAGATCAAAATTGGCAATTAGTAAAACATCTTAAACTATTTAAAAACCACGGATTTCCAATCTTAATTGGCGTTTCAAGAAAAAGTTTTATTTACAAATATCTTAACAAAAACCCCGAAGATGTACTAGAAGCAACACAAGCTGTGCATTTTTGGTCAATTTTAAATGGCGTAAAAATGATTAGAACACACGACGTTAAAGCAACCCAAGAATTATTGAAAATCGTTTCCTATTTAAGTTAAAAAATAATGATATTTTAACATTTTATTAAAAAAATAAATGTATTTTTACAAAATTTTTATATGAAAAAGTATTTTTTTTACTTAGGTTTATTAAGCTTGGGTTTCGGTTTTCAAGGTCATGAGTTGCAAGCGCAACGTGGCTTTAGAGGTGGGTTTGGTGGACGACCACATTTTTATCAACATGATGTTTTTATACACAATACCTTTTATGAGCGTCCAAGAATCGATGTTTTTCAACCTCGGGTGTTTAGAACCTTTGATAATTTGCCTTTAGGATATCGTACATTTGGTTGGGAGGGAAGAAATTTTTATTTTCATGGTGGCTTTTATTATGATTATTTTGAGAACAAATACCGTATCATAGCACCACCTTTTGGTTTTACATTAGATGTGTTGCCAGACAATTATTTTAGTTTTGAGTGGGGCGGAGTTCCTCATTTTTATTATCACGGTGTTTTTTATCGTCGCGAAAATAATGTTTATGTTGTTGAAGAGCCAATCGTTGGGGCAGTTGTCTATGAAATCCCCGAACAAGACGCTGAAATTGTTACCATTAACAATAATAATTATTATGAAATTAACGGCTATTTATACCAAAAAGGCAAAACCAATTCAAAAACGTCTTATACCGTCGTAGGTAAATACCAAAATAATAAAAATAAACAGCCTATCGATTCGCCAAGCACTTATCCAAACAATTAATTTTTTAATTAATAACCAATCTTAAATATAATGGGAACATATTTTAAAATAATTATTGCTGGTTTATTGACAATGGGTTGTGTTGTTCATTATGGACAACAGGGGCGTGAAGGCAGAAAAGTACCTCCCCCACCACCACCCAAAGCCTATCAACAAAATGGTACTGAAAGAAGTGCCCCACCACCTCCCCCACCCGAGCCAACCTCACGACCTAACCATTATAAAAAATCTTCAAGATATAGCCAGCCACCTCCGCCGCCACCGCCACCCCCTATTTATAAAAGGCAGGTTGTAATTAACAATAATTTCTATCGTTCGCCCAATATTTATGTAAAAAAGCCCAGAATTAAAAAGTCGTATCAACGTTTACCTACAGGGTGTGTAAATTATACGTGGAGTGGAAGAAACTATTATTTCCAAAATGGCATTTATTACGATTATTATAATAATAGCTATCGCCCTATAGCACCGCCTATTGGTTTTACAATCAATTATTTACCAACAGGGTACTCTAATTTTCAATTTGGCGGCATCCCCTTCTTTTATTTACATGGAGTATTTTATAGAAAAATAAATAATTATTATGTTGTTGAAGAGCCGCCTATTGGTGCAATCATTTACGATATTCCTTTAGATGATGTTGAAATAGTTACTATAAATGACCAAATTTACTACGAATTAAATGGTTGCTTATATCAAGAAAATTATTCGAATTACAGACGTTCATATACTGTTATTGGTAAATATCAAAATTAAAAAAAAACTATATCAAAATCTACAAGTTACCTTTATTATTTATTAGCTTTAATTAACTCCTTTGAATACACAATTATACCAAGACATTATTTTACTTACAAAGTCCGTAACCCCTGAAAATGTTATCGAAATTATTCCAATTCAACAAAGCGGTAGCGACCGAAATTATTTTAGAATTATTTTAGAAAATAGAACATTGATTGCCACCCAAAGTAATAATATCAAAGAAAATGAGGCATTTATTTATTTTGCTACTCATTTTAAAAACAAAGCGTTGGCTGTACCGCAAGTTTTGGCAATTCAAGATTCAAAAACACTTTATCTTCAAGAAGATTTAGGTGGTGTTTCTTTGTTAGATATTTTAGAAAAAGAAGGTAAAACCAAGGGTGTGTATCAATTGTATCAAAAAACAATTCAAGCCTTAATTCAACTTCAGATTAAAGGTGATACTCAATTAGAATACGACCGATGCTTAACCAATAAAGTTTTTGGGAAACAAGCCATTTTAGCCGATCTACTCTATTTTAAATATTACTTCTTAGATACTTTAAAATATCCTTACGACAAACATCTTTTAATTGAAGAGTTTGAAGAGTTTGCAGCATTAATCACAACCAAAGAATTTCAATATTTTCTTTTTAGAGATTTTCAAAGTAGAAATATTATTATACAAAATAACCAACCGTTTTTCATAGACTTTCAAGGAGGCATGAAAGGCGCCTTACAATACGATTTAGCCTCTCTTTTATGGCAAGCAAAAGCTAATTTACCAACCACTTGGAAAAACGATTTACTTCAATTTTACATCCAAGAAGTTTCTAAGGTACTGCCTTATAGCATTGATGAAGCTAAATTTAAACAAGATTATGATGGCTATATTTTAATAAGGTTATTACAAGTATTAGGGGCTTATGGTTTTAGAGGACTTTTTGAACGTAAGGCACATTTTTTAATAAGTATTCCCTTAGCCTTAAAAAACTTAAAAGAATTTTTAGAAAATGTTTCATTATGTAACCAATTTCCAATATTTTTAAATATTTTGAAATTTATAACATCTGAAGATTTAATGAATCGTTTTACATTTACCCAAGCAAGTTCTACCAGCCCTTTAGTTGTAGAAATCAATAGTTTTAGCTATAAAAATGGTTATCCTCAAACGAATCCCTTACATGGGGGCGGCTTTGTTTTTGATATGCGAGGCATATTTAATCCGGGCAGGATTGATTCTTTAAAACATTTTAATGGGCAGGATAAAGAAATCCAACAATTTATTGAACAGCAAACCTCAATGCACGATTATTTATTTAGTGCTTGGGATATAATTGATTCTACCGTTGATACTTATTTAAAACGACATTTTGAATATTTGCAAATAAATTTTGGATGTACAGGAGGACAGCATCGTAGTGTTTATGCGGCGGAACAAACAGCCAGGCATTTAAGAAACAAATATAAAGTAAACGTTATATTAAAACACACCAATCAAGCGAATTGGCAACTTAAATAAAAAAGATGTTCAAAAAAATAAGCGCTACTCAAATTTTTGATGGCTATCAATTTTTAGAACCTGATACGGTTATAATAGTTTCAAAAAATGGCAGGATTATTGATATTGTGCATCAAAAAGATGCAGGCGATGATGTTTTATTTGAAGATGGTATTTTAACTCCCGGATTTATTAATTGTCATTGTCATGTAGAACTTAGCTATCTTTACGGAAAAATCCCTGAGCATACTGGATTACCACAATTTCTAAGCCATATAAGCCGACTTAGAAGCGAAACAGAAAATTTTGAAATCCAAGAAAAAATTAAACAAGCCGATACCACAATGTATCAAAACGGCATTGTGGCTGTTGGTGATATCTGCAACCAAGCAGATTCTATTTCTATAAAAGCTACATCTAACATTCATTATTATTCATTTATAGAAACATTTGATATTCGCCCGCAGACGTCAACAATAAATTTTAAAAAAGCCTTAAATGTTTTGCAAGCTTTTCAAACCTATCATTTAAAATCAAGCCTTGTTCCGCATGCCCCTTATAGTGTTAGCCCCCAATTATTTCAACTCTTACTCCCCTATTTTAAAAATAATTTGGTAAGTATTCACAATCAAGAAACCAATTCTGAAAATGAATTTACTTTTAATCATAGCGGGGCTTTGCACCAATTTTTTAATTCACTCCATATCGAAATGAACCATCTTTTAAAAACAGGAACTTCAAGTTTAAAATCGGTTTTAAGTTTTTTAAACAATTCAAAAACTTTAATTTTAGTTCATAATACATTTACAAGCTTAGACGACATCAAATATGCTCAAAATTTTCATAAAAATATATTTTGGTGTTTTAATGTGAATGCCAATTTATATATTGAAAATACTGTTCCTAATTTAAATCAATTTATAGATCAACATGTTCAAATTGTTTTAGGAACCGATAGTTTAGCAAGTAATCATCAGCTTTCTATTTTTGAAGAAATCAAGACTATTCAAAAATATTTTCCAGACACTTCTTTAGCACAATTATTAAAATTTGCAACCATCAACGGGGCTAAAGCACTTCAAATGGAAGATAAATTGGGATCAATTGAGGTTGGAAAAACGCCTGGATTAAACTTATTGAGTTTAGATACTATTAAAAAAATCATTTAAAAATAAATAAATTTAAATAAAAATCTTTTTTTTTAAAATATAAATATTAAATTTGCAAAGTTTGAAACCCATGAATTTTAAATTTATTTTATTAGTATCTTTTTGTTTGTATGGATATATAGTCCAAGCACAACCAAACGAAAGTTTTTTATTTAAAGGCGAGTGGGGATTTAGTGGAGGCATTAACCAATATTTTGGCGATTTAAATCCTAACAATAATTTTAATGTTTTAAATCCATCCTTTAATGTTTACTATCGTTGGAATATTTCTAAAAATTTTGGTTTAAGATTTGATGTTCAATATGATAAATTAAGCTATTCCGACCAAGACAACAATCAAGATTACATTGAATACCGCACTCGAAACTTAAGTTTTCAAAATCATACGGCATCTATCCAAGCAGGCATTGAATTTAATTTTTTGAAATTTACACCTGGTAGCTACCGAAATAGATTTACCCCTTATTTGGGGCTTCATTTAGGTTTATTATATACCAATCCATTTGCATTAGACAAAAACGAAGAACCTGTTTTTTTACGTCCTTTAATTACAGAACGTTTAGATTTGAACGATGCCTCTGAAAAGTATAATGTATTTTCAATTATTGTGCCTATTCGTATTGGATTTAAATACAATATTACAGAAAAGGTAAATATTTTTGGTGAAGTGGCTTATGTTTTTACTCCTACAGATTATTTAGACGATGTTAGTAAAAATTACGCAGGTATAGATGCTTTTAGCAATAATTCTACGGCGGCTTATTTTCAAGACCGGAGTGTAGGACAAATTTATGGTGTTAAGGGTAAACAAAGGGGTACCGACAGTTTTTCGGACACTTATTTTACGGCTCGTTTTGGCTTTTCATTTAATAATTTAATTTCCTGTTGTCCAGTACCAAGTAAAATTAGGTATTATTAAAGCGACGTTTTTTGAGGCATCTTTAACTTTAATTTAAACGTTTCAATCTGTCTTTTTAGTTCTTTAAAATTTCAAGATTTCGTACATTATTGCCTTAATAGGCACTATTTTATTGAATATCTTTTTTACTGGTTATCCACAGAGATTCTAATGTTTCTAAACTAAGTTTTGACATGTCGAGATTATTGTTATGACAATGCGTTTCCATAAATTGAAAGCGTTTCATAAATTTTTGATTCGTTCTTTCTAAGGCAGTTTCAGGATTTAGGTTATAAAACCGTGCTAAATTTACTAAACTAAAAAACCAATCTCCAAGTTCGGCCTCCATAGCATCTCTATCATTTTCCAAAATTGAGTCTTTAAACTCTTGTTCCTCTTCTTTGGTTTTTGCCCAAACGTCCTCAACCTTTTTCCAATCAAAACCAACTTGGGCTGCTTTTTTTTGTATGAGTTCCGCTTTTAAAATTGTTGGCAAAGCCACTGGAATCCCTTCTAAACAAGACTTCTTACCTTCTTGACGTTTAATTTTTTGCCATTGTAAAAGAACATTTTCAGTATTTATTAATTTTTTTTCTCCAAAAATATGGGGATGGCGACGAATCAATTTTTCATTAATAGATTCTATAACATCATAAATATTAAAAGCGTGTTGTTCATCTGCTAGTTTACTATAAAAAACAATATGTAATAGTAAATCGCCTAACTCTTCACGCATACCTTGCATATTTTGTGCATCCAATTCTGCAATAAATTCATAAAGTTCTTCAATAGTCATGTTACGCAAAGTCTTAAAGTTTTGTTCTTTATCCCAAGGACATTCTAACCGAAGCCTTTCCATAATATGAACTAATTTTTCGAATGTTCGCATAATTAATTTTTAATTTTATGGTGAAATATTACCCTTTGATTTTTTAAATAGTTCATTAAATGATTGGGGTGGAAATTTAAGATGTGCTCGGTGTTTATGCCAATTCGGTATCAATTTATTTATAAAAAAACTTTTAAGTTTACCATTACCCATATTCATCATGTTTCTATTTAACATAGCTGTTTTCCATAATGCCCAAGCCATAGTTTCTAAAGTCGAAGCATGCCCCAATTCTCTTTTTTTTTGACGGTTTAATAAAATAAGTTTATGTAAAGGAATTTTAACAGGACAAACTTCGCTACAACTACCGCATAACGATGACGCATCCGATAAATAATTATAGTCATCAAACCCTTTTAAATGTGGTGAAATTACCTTTCCTATAGGACCAGTATAAGTTACTTGATAGGCATGCCCGCCGATGCTTTTGTATATTGGGCAGGTATTGAGACATGCGCCACAGCGAATACAATATAAGCCTTGTCTTAAAGCGGGGTCGGTTAATAATTTAGTTCGCCCATTGTCTAATAAGATTACATAAAACTTGTTAGGACCATCTGTTTCATGCGGTAGGCGAGCCGCAGTGGCAATGGTATTATACACAGTAATTTTTTGACCCGTTCCATAAGTTGCTAATAAAGACCAAAACATGCCTAAATCTTTGTAAGACGGAATCACTTTTTCTATACCCACAATCACAATATGCACCTTAGGCAAAGCCATGCTTAATCGGGCATTGCCTTCGTTTTCGGTTACCGCAATACCACCAATATCAGGCAATATAAAATTACCGCCTGTTATGCCAATCTGGGCTTCGCTATATTTGTTTCGTAATTGCTTTCGGGCTTCCATGGTCATTTCTTGAGGCGTCATATTGAGTGGCGTACCTAAATGTTCGTGAAAAACCCGTGCAACATCTTCTTTCGATTTATGCATGGCGGGTGTTACAATATGATATGGCGCTTCATTATCAAGCTGTTGAATAAATTCTCCTAAGTCGGTTTCAACACTTTCAAGAGCATGTTTTTTTAAATAATCGTTTAAATGAATTTCTTCAGTAACCATACTTTTGCTTTTAACAATTAAATGAGCTTGGTGTTTTTTACAAATATCTAAAACATATTTATTGGCTTCATTGCCATCCTCTGCCCAAAATACCTCACCACCATTTTTAATAACATTTTTTTCAAAAGTTTCTAAATAATATCCTAAATTATCAATGGCTTGTTTTTTTTTAAGATGGGCAATTTGTTTTAGGTTCTCTAGATCTTTAAATTCATGCTTTCCTACAGCCACCTGAACATCATACTTATTGATATTATGAGCTAGTTTTTTACGATGCGCTTCGTTAAAGGCTTTTTGTGCACTCACTAATTTGAATTTTTCTTGAGGGTACATTGAATAATTTTAAAGCAAAAGTACGTTTAATTTACTTACAATTTTAATATGGTTGAATAATTTTTTTAAAAACCGTTATTTTGGTATTTGAAAAATAGTATCAACAATTGTAAATAGCTTCGCTCCCATAACTTAAATGTAACTAAATTTTAGTTAATATTTATATATATCATATTTTTAAATAACAAACCCTTTTATAATCTATAAAAACCATTTATCATTAATAATGATTTTTTAAATAATTTTTAACAAAAATTTAGCGAATGTTAATTTTAACAAAAATTTTATATATCTTTGCCTATAATTTTAAATCAAACTTTTTATATATGGTAAAAAAAATAATTTTTAAAAAGAAATATAAGCTAATTTTGCTTTTATTTTGTTTTTTCAATCTACACTTTGTAGAAGCGCAAATAACGCTAAGTGGTATTGTTGTTAATCAAACTGGCATCCCAATTGACGGGGCTACTGTTAAACTTCGTTCCTTTTCAGAAGGCTTTATTACAAAATCAGATGGTAAATTTTCATTAAACGTCAATAATAATAAATTGCAAAACGACTTTTTAATTGTTTCTTTCGTGGGTTACGAAACTTATGAAATTAAAGTAAATCTTCAATCAAGCCAGTCAAATTTTATTATTGAATTAATAGCCAATGCCAACTTATTAGATGAAGTGGTTACTACTGGTAGCGCTCAAAAATCTAAACGGCGCGAATTAGGTAATAGCATAAACACCATTTCGGGAGGTAGCTTACAAAATTCTGGATCTGGAAATTTATTTAATTCGTTGCAAGGCAAGGTATTAGGTGCTCAAATAACTCAAAATTCTGGAGACCCTGCAGGCGGTGTAACCATTAGAATACGTGGTATTAAATCACTTCAAGGAAGCTCTGACCCACTTTATGTAATTGATGGTGTCATCATCAGCAATTACTCTACAAACGTATCCCAAACAGCATTGAACGCCCAAGCCGGGGACGCTAATCTTGGACAAAACCGAGCCGTAGATATTAATCCCGATGACATCGAAACTATTAATATTATCAATGGCGCTGCTGCAGCCGCCCAATATGGTTCGCGTGCCTCTAACGGCGTGGTATTAATTACCACTAAAAAAGGAAAAACTGGCGCAGCACAATTTAATTTTTCAACAAATTTTGGTATTAACGAACTAAGAAAAAAAGTTCCTATTACCACTTACGGTAAACAATTTGGATTACCTCGCTTACGTCTTAATACCATAACAATTTTAGACCCCAATGGTGGCGTAACCAATCCACCTTATTCTTGGGCTAATACTAATGGCGTAACCCTTGATTCTGTTTATCGTAACGGCACTGAAACATATTTGGCTTCAAATTTAGCAGATGTTACAAGATACGATTACCAAGATTTAATTTTTAGACAAGCCTTTACTCAAGACCATAACCTCAATATCAGTGGCGGCACCAACAATACAAAATATTATTTTTCGGTAGGTTATTTGAAAAATGAAGGTATTATTAAAGGAACAGATTTTAATAGAATCAATTTAAAATCTCGCCTCGACCAAACTGTAAATAAATGGTTTAAATTTAGTTTAGGATTATCATACATTAACTCATTTTCAAACGAAAAAGCCAACGGGAATGTTTTTTATTCTCCAATAAACTCTATAAATATTACAAATAATATTTATGACATTACTAAACGCGATGCCTCTGGAAACTTACAAGCAGTTGAACCTTCAAGAGTAAACCCATTATCAACTATTGAAGATATGACTTTTACCCAAGGTATTAATAGAACCATTAGTAATGTGCAATTAAATTTTAATCCTATTAAAAATTTAACCATTGATTGGATTACAGGCGTTGATTATTATAATCAAGTTGGACGAAGTTTTATTAAAGCCTACCCCTATCAAGCAGTTGCAGGACTTCCAGCCGAAAGATGGCCAAATGGGTTTGCTTCGCATACTACAAATTCTGTTTTTTTAATTAATAACGATTTAAATATCAATTATAATATTATTTTTAATCAAGATTTTAATTTGAATTTATTAGCTGGTTTTAATCACCAATTTCAACAAGTAGAACTTTTAAGAACCAGTGGTCAATCTTTAGCACCTTTTATAGAAACGATCAATGGCGCCACTGGAAGCACGGTAACTTCAGGGTATGGTATTGATAAGTTTAGTTTATTTGGTACCTATGGTCAAGCTACCTTTGGCTACAAAAGTTTATTATATATTACAGGGGCAATACGGCAAGATAATTCAACTAAATTTTCTGCATCACAAGCCACACAATATTATCCTAAATTATCTGGTAGTTTAATTGTATCAGAATTTTACAAAAACTCTAATTTTGTAGATATTATCAATAGTATTAAAGTAAGAGCTTCTTACGGACAATCGGGTAATATTGCGGGGATTGGCTCTTATGACCGATTTTGGCAGTTTAATTCCATTGCATATTTAGATAAAACAACTATTGTACCAAGCGCCACCTTAGCCAATAACGATGTTCGCCCCGAAAGAATGGCTGAAATTGAAGGTGGATTTGATATCTCGTTTGACAAAAATAGATATAATTTCTCTTTTACATATTTTAATCAACAAATTACCGACCTCGTTGTAAATAGAACATTGGCGTCTTCTGAAGGCGGCACAAGCATCATCAACAATGTTGGCAAAATGGAAAATACGGGTCTTGAAATTATGGTAAATATTGTTCCAATAAGATCAAAAAATTGGAATTGGGATGTAACTTTTTTGTATTCCAGCTATAAAAATAAAATTTTAGATTTAGGAGGTACTACTACGCTTATCGCTTTAAATACCGTAACTGGCGCCCCTATCTATTTAATTAAAGGGCAATCCGCAAGCCAGTTTTACGGAACTTTTTATGCCCGAGATGCTAACGGTAATTTTGTACTAACCAATCAAGGCTTTACCCAAACTCAAAAAGGAACTCAAAGTACTACCAATCCTTTAGCTTATACACCTTCTACAACCTCCGATGCCTTTGGTAATCCATCTGGGAATGAAGTAAGAGGCTTAATTGGAAACCCCAATCCCGATTTTACAGGTAGTATCTCAAGTAATTTATCGTATAAAGGGCTAACATTTAGTTTTGTATTAGACGCATTACAAGGCGCACAAGTATTTAATGCCGATAAAAGAACCCGTCAAGGTGTTGGTATTGGCGACTATGCCGAGCTAGAATATCGAGGACAAATTAAAAGAGGCTATATTTTTTCTACTTATACCAACGAAGAATGGCGGATTGATGACGGCTCTTTTATAAAATTAAGAGAAGTATCTTTAAGATACCGTTTTAATGACCTTGGAAAAAATAGCTTAATTAAAGCGTTAACAATTGGAGTTGTTGGTCGTAATTTGTTATCTTGGGATAATTATAATGGCTACGACCCCGAAACTAATGCTGGCGGCAATAACGACCTCTTTAGAGGCGTCGATTTTGGCAACGTACCCATACCAAGAAGCTATCAAGTTCAATTAAATCTTAACTTTTAAATTTATTCATTATGAAATATATATATATAATCATTTTTAGTTTTTGTTTACTAAATATCGCTTGCAATAAAGAATATCTTAACCCATCTACAGCCTCAGAAGTTCAGGTAGTTTCAAGCCCACAGGGCTTAATAGCTATCGCCAATGGCTTACAACAAAAATATTCAATTGGACGCACCTCGCCCATTTATAACGCATTAACAACCTCAGGATTATTAAGCGGCGAATTAGTGGTACTTAATGCTGGTAACACCGATGAAAATAATTTAGGACTGGGTGCTGGTAATGTTAATAATAGTAACAATGTGTTAAGAAACTTATGGGAACAGCTGCAACTTATTAAATCGAACGCTAATCTTATTTTAGATAATATCGATATTGTAAATGATACCGGAATTAAAACGGGGCTAATCTGTTATGCATCTATTTATAAAGCCATAGCACTTGGTACCTTACCGCAATTTTGGGAATCAGCACCTATCACTGTCGAAAAAAACGCACCTTTTAATACCCGTGCAGAACTTTTAACAGAAGCCATACAATTACTTCAAACTGCTAAAGATAGAATCAATAGTGTTGGAGTTAATACAAATTTTACTTCCAGAATTGTTGCCGGCATCGATTTAAAAAATACAATCAATGCCCTGTTAGCCAGATATAACTTATTAGCTGGAAATTATGATGCCGCAATTGCCACCGCCTTAACTGTAGATGTTACCAAAGTTTCAAATTTAAATTTTGCCGCCGGTACTTCTGATAATCCCATCTCTTTTGTAAGTTTTTCGAATCGAAATGTAACCGAACCCAAAGATACATTTTTTAGCTTACCTGTTGGTTTAAGAACAACTGCTAACGACCTTCGAAGGAATAAATTTTTCAAAGCCACAACCGCACCTGCATCGCTTAATTTAGGCGCCAGTACAACGGGATTTTTTGCATCCGTAACAACCTCAATTCCTTTATATAGAATAGGAGAAGTTTATCTTATTTTAGCCGAAAGCTATGCTCGTAAAAAAGACTCTACAAATGCCGTTATTCAACTTAATAAAGTTTTAACTAAAAATACAGATGCTACCGGAATTGGAGCCGGACAACCTGCATACAATGGTGTCAATCCATTATTAACTGAAATTTATAAACAACGCTGTATTGAATTGTATTTAACCGGATTTCGCTTTGAAGATAGTAAACGATTTGGAAGAGATAAATCTGAAAGAGGTAACCGAAATTTTATGCCTTACCCTTTAACCGAACGTGATAATAATACGAATACACCCACAGACCCTACCGAATAAGAAATTTTCTTAATAGATATTTATATTATTTAATAACGTTTTAAAATAAATGAATAAAGCTATTCTAAAATTATGCCATTTAAAATCTATTAAAAGCCGCTTGGTTATTGGCTTAATGAGTGGTACATCTTTGGATGGCTTAGATATTGCCTTAGTCCGTTTTGAAGATCAAACGAAACCTCAACTACTAAAATTTAAAACCATTCCTTATTCTAAAAATTTAAAAAATAGTCTGAAGTTAATTGCCTCTCAGCCCATAGTAGATTTGCAATCTGTTTGTCTTTGGAATACTGAACTCGCGAGACACCACGCCAAAATGATTTTAAACACGTTGAAACAGTGGAAGATAAAACCTTCTCAAATACATTTAATTGGATCGCACGGACATACTATTTTTCATGCACCAAAACATAAACATAAACTAAAAAATTTTTCGAATAGTACCCTTCAAATTGTAGATGGTAATCATCTAGCAACCCTGACCCAAATTACAACCTGTTGTGATTTTAGACAAAAGGATATCGCCCTTGGTAATGAAGGTGCCCCTTTAGCGATTTATGGTGATTATTTTATGGCAAGTTCTAAAACAGAAAATAGAATCCTGCTTAATATTGGTGGTGTAGGGAATTTTACGTATTTACCAGCCAATTTAAAATTTAAGGATACCTTTTGTACCGATACTGGTCCAGGAAATTGTCTCCTAGATGCCTATTGTCAAAAATACTGTAATGTACCATTCGATAAAAACGGTGCCTTAGCAAAATCTGGAACTTTAAACAAGGCTTGGCTTAACGCCATGTTAAAACATGATTTTTTTAAACAAAAACAGTCTAAATCTACGGGTTTAGAGGCTTTTAATTTAGACTGGCTTATGAGTTTAAAAAATAATTATAATCTTCCAGAAATAAATCATGTTGATATGCTACATACTTTAACCGAACTGAGTGCAGTTACTATTGTGAAAGGAATTGAAAAAACAGTTAAAGGACAGTATGAAATGTATTGTAGTGGTGGCGGATTTCATAATACTTGGTTAATGGAACGCATTAAAAAACATTTAAATTTAAAATCTATCAAAGATTGTGCGTCATTAGGTTTGCCAGCAGATGCTAAAGAAGCTATGATATTTGCTTGTTTAGCCCACGAACTTATCATGGGCAACAAATATTGCGAATATGGAAAAATTTGTTTACCTTAAATTCGTTTTAATTTTTTAACAGATATTTAAATTTTAAGTTGAAAATTTGATTTATATTTGATAGATTTTAAACCTTTCAACAAAACAAAAAATATTATGATTACCGAACAAGAATCTCTTTATCACGATATAGAAAAAAAATCTATTAAAACAATTTTGACAGAAATTAATACTGAAGACCAAAAAGTTGCTTTTGCCGTAAAAAAAGCAATTCCGAAGATAGAAAAAGCTTTAAAAATAATTGTGCCTAAAATTAAAGCAGGTGGACGTTTTTTTTATGTAGGAGCCGGCACCAGCGGTCGTTTAGGTGTTTTAGATGCCAGCGAATTACCACCCACTTTTGGTGTTGAAAACACTTTTTGTATTCCATTAATTGCTGGCGGACACCAAGCGATGACCGAAGCCGTTGAAGGTGCTGAAGATAGCACTACACAAGGCTGGAACGATTTATTGAAATTTAAACCTACCTCAAAAGATGTGGTTATTGGTATTGCGGCAAGTGGTTCAACGCCTTATGTAATAGGCATTTTAAAAAAATGTATTCAAAAAAACATTGAGACTGTTGCGATAACTTGTAATAAAAATTCTGAATTTAAAAAAGTTTGCGACCATGTTATAGAAGTTATTGTAGGTCCTGAATATATTAGCGGAAGTACTCGTATGAAGTCTGGAACAGCCCAAAAACTTGTATTGAATATGATATCTACAACCATTATGATACAACTTGGAAAGATTGAAAATAATCGCATGGTTCACATGAAAATACTCAATAAAAAACTCTTTAAAAGAGGTACTTTATTAATTATGGAAGCGTTACATTGCAATGCTCAAAAAGCTGAAAGTTTACTTAAAAAATACAAATCTGTTAAACTTGTTTTAAAGCAGTTTAATGAGATATGAACAATGAACCATTTTTGCAATGGATTATAGCATTTCATGATATGATTCTTACCAAATTGTTTCACAATCTCTGCGTGCACTACCTATAAATTGTTTGGCATAATCTATTGATTTATAAAATTATTTTCCAATTTTTAAAACATTTATCATCGTCTTCTTTACAAAAATACGGTTTCTTTGTTCATATTTTATTCTTAAAAATTGCTCTATCTAAAAGTTTAGCAATTATTAACCTACATTTTGTCTATCATTCTGCTTAAAAATTGTTTAGTTACTGTTTTAATAATTTTAATATGCCTTTTGAGTTGTTACCTTTAACTTCAATTAAATAAATACCTTTACTATAGCCTTCAAGACTAAAATGAATATTTCTATCAGCATCTAAATGATATTCTTTTTGTAACATGATAACACCTTTGTCATTTTCAATGGTTACTATAACTTTTTCTTCCAGTCCACCAACATGTATATTTGTATAGTTAGTTGCAGGATTAGGATATAATGTTAATTGTTCGCTAATTAATATACTTTCTTCAAAGCTGTCTTTACAAGTTTTATCGGATGTTATTTTTAATTTGTTCATACCTACAACTAACGGCACACTAACCTTACTATCTTGGGTTTTCCATGTTTCACCATTAAGAGTTATGGTATAAGTAGTAGCACCAGATAAATTTAATACAAGTTTTTGGTTATCGGATTCAACTAAACTTAAAGCTTTAAGAGGAGTAACGCCAGGTATTCTAAAGCTATATAGTCTCGGTGAGAACTGTTTTCGAATATCAAAAACCGTGGCTTCATAAGGTTGATCTACATTTAAATTATGAACGACTAAATTCGTTTGTTTTATACTATACGTGTTTATTGAATTGGTTACAGTATTTTTTAGGCTTAACGAATCATAAAACGAGGTATCGTTTATTGTAAATTCAACTTGTCCTACACCACTATCGCAATTGGGAGATGTAGTAACGATACTAATAATTTTAGCTGATGGGGTACGATCGAAAACATTTGTTTTTTTATACATAGCGAAATTATAATGAGAGGACGGTTCGCTAAAGATACCTATAACATTTTTTAAATCTTGGTTATAGGTGTGTACGTTAGAAAATGGATCACCCCAGGCTTTAATGCTTCCGTCATCTTGCAAAGTAACAGAATGATTAGAGCCTGCACTAATTGATACAATTCTATTTAACCCACTTGGAACTATGGTTTCTCCATTAAAATTATGTCCCCAAGCAATGACAGTACTATCAGATTTTAAGGCTAAAGAATGTAAATACCCAGCTGAAATAGATTCTAAATCCGTTTCAAATCCTGGTATTAAAGCTTGTCCAAAAGAATTATCACCCCAACCGATTACTGTACCATCTGCTTTGAGTGCTAAGGAATGTAAACCGCCTCCTGAAATAGCTACAACATTTTTTAAATCGTGTGCCAATATTGTCGAGCCGTATCCTTTTCTACCACCCCAACTTACAACAGTACCCTCGGTTGTTAATGCTAATGAGTGAAAATGTCCCGCAGAAATTGATACAATATTTTTTAAACCATGTGGGACATTTTTTTGTCCATAATGATTACTTCCCCAAGCTACTACAGTACCATCGCGCTTTAAAGCTAATGAATGATTAACGCCTGATGAAACGGCAACAACATTATTTAAATCATGTGGTATATGTGTTTGTCCATGTAGGTTTGAACCCCAAGCCATAACAGTGCCATCATTTTTTAAAGCCAAAGCATGTTTAGATCCTTGTGATATTGATAATACTTTTGGAAGATCAACTGGTAAGGTCATGTTGCTATCTTGGTCTAACCCCCACTCATAATAGGCAATACTATCTAAATTTACTTTATGATTGTAAATGTTTATTACTAAGGTCTTTTTTGAAATTCTATTACCGCCTCGTCCATAAATCAAATATAAACCATAGTTTAAATTTTCAGGAATTATAAAATAATAATTTGTGTCAATACTTTGATTAATAATATCTTTTTTAAATGGTACTAAATAAAGGCTATCTTTGAATTTTTTTAGTTTTATATCTTCTATTAAACTTCCTGTAACAATTAAGGTATCTCCAACATGATAAGATGGATAGTTGGTATATGCTATATATGGCTTTTCAAGGTTAAAAACAACGCGCATTGTTTGATGAGATTGCATATTTGTAAACATATAACCTAAAGAATCAGATTGATTTTCAGCATAGACCCCATTAATAAATACCGAATCTACCATATAACCATCATGAGATTGATACGTTATATACATGTTGTCATTTCTATTAACTACCATAGACGGGCTAATAGTACCACCACCATTAGCTGAGGTTGTAATGTCAAATGTTGGCTCAG
>JASGCT010000009.1:0-19110 GCA_030053915.1 Alphaproteobacteria bacterium | reverse complement strand
CAAATGTTGGCTCAGTTATAGGTGCAACTTCAACTGGTGGTTCTATTTTAAACACGACCCGAATACTTTGATTGCTTAAAATATTTTCTAAATGAATGCTCGAAGAATCGTTATAATTTGCAACATGAACACCATTGATAAATACAGAATCGATAAGATACCCGTTAAATGGTTGATAGGTTACTATGGCGTTATGGCCTCTTAAAGCATTACCTGAAGGGCTAATAGTACCACCGCCATTGGCCGAGGTTGTAATGTCAAATGTTGGCTCAGTTATAGGTGCAACTTCAACTGGTGGTTCTATTTTAAACACGACCCGAATACTTTGATTGCGGAAAATATTTTCTAAAAGAAGGCTAGAAGAATCGTTATACTTAGCAACATGGACGCCATTGATAAATACAGAATCGATAACATATCCAGGATTCGCATTGTAAGATATCCTTAGGTTATCCCCATTTTTTACAAAGATACTCGGGCTGATACGTCCACCATTATTACTACTGGTGGTAATTTGTAATTTTAAAAGCGCTAGACTATAATTACCTCTTGCTGCTAAGGATACTACGTTTTTTAAACCACTTGGAATAGTCCTTTGTCCATAATCATTTTCCCCCCATGCCACTACAGTGCCGTCTGATTTTAGTGCTAAGCTATGATTATACCCAGCTGCTAACGACACCACATTAGTTAAACCATTCGGGATGGTTGTTTGACCATATAAATTATTACCCCAAGCTACCACAGTACCGTTCGATTTTAACGCTAAACTATAATAAGCGCCTGCGGCAAGCGATTCCACGTTATTTAAACCATTCGGTATTGTACTTTGGCGTTCAAAATTTCTACCCCAAGCCACAACGGTGCCGTTTGATTTTAAAGCTAAGCTATGATAAGAGCCTGCCGTTAAAGACACAATGTTATTTATACCACTTGGCATGTTTAATATATTATTTATATTATATCCCCAAGCCACCACGGTGCCGTCTGATTTTAACGCTAAACTATAAAATAAGCCTGCCGCTATCGACACAACATTATTTAAACCACTCGGGATAGTTGTTTGTCCATAATTATTATTACCCCAAGCCATTACTGTGCCGTTTGATTTTAAAGCTAAATTATGGGACTCACCTGCTGCTATCAACACCACATTATTTATATTACTTGGAATGGTGGTTTGACTTTCATTATTTCTTCCCCAAGCTGCTACCGTGCCATCAGATTTTAAAGCTAAACCATGTCGGGCACCTGCTGCTATCAACAGAACATTTTTTAAACCACTTGGTATGGTTGTTTGACCATTATCATTGTTACCCCATGCAACAATCCCTAAACTATCTATGTTATTGGCTACATTAAATAGATGTACATGAAGTCCCAATTTATTTTTAAAATTAATACCTTGCAAACTGTACAATCTATTTTTAAAATTATCTGGTATTATCCAATAATAATTAGTATCAGTACTATTGATGCCAATTTTATTAAAAATATTTAAAAATCTAAAACTATCAACACCCGATTTAATTTGGATGCTATGTATATTTCTGCCTGTAATTATAAGGGTATCATTTTGTTTATAAAGGATTTTATTTAAATTATTAATATAAGCATCTACATTTGGTGTATTTGATATATTTATTGAAGAATCACCTTGTACATTATAAAAAGTATAACCATTTATAGAATCTATGCCACAATATCTATTATTTATAAAAATACTATCTAATTCGTAACCTATATTTGGTGAATACGTTACTCGTACATTACGAACCGTTTTAAAATTTTGTGATGACGTAATTGTACCGTTTATAGCATTGGTAATAACATTAAAATTGTTGGAAAACACAAGACGTACATTTTGAGATTCGTTTATGTTTCTAAAAGTATATCCTTGTAAAGAATCCGTATTTAAAACACCATTTATAAAGATTGAATCAATGATATTATTAGGATTGGCATTATAAGTTACCCTTATATTATCTCCATTTTTTACAAAGATACTTGGACTAACACTGCCACCATAATTAGAACTGGTGTTAACTTGTAATTTGTAAAGGGCTAAATTATGACTTAATGACGATATTGAGACCACATTATTTAAACCACTCGGAATGGTTTTATTACCAAAATAATTATTACCCCATGCCACCAATGTGCCGTTTGATTTTAAAGCTAAACCATGTATAGAACCCGCTGCTATCGACACCACATCATTTAAATCGCTAGGGATATTTAATTGACCATCATTTTTTCTTCCCCAAGCTACCACAGTACCGTTTGATTTTAATGCTAAACTATTAAATTCTCCCCCTGACATTGATACAATATTATTTAAATCACTCGGGATGTTGCATTGTCCATAATAATCCCAACCCCAAGCCACCAAGGTGCCATCTGATTTTAACGCTAAACTATGTAATCCTCCAGCCGCTACCGACACCACCTTTTTTAAACCGCTTGGAATGTTCAATATGCCATATTCATTATAACCCCAAGTTACCACCGTGCCATCTGATTTTAACGCTAAACTATGTAATAATCCTGTCGCTATCGAAACAACATTATTTAAACCACTTGGAACGTTTACTTGTCCATAATTATTTTGCCCCCAAGCCACTACGGTGCCGTCTGATTTTAAGGCTAAATTATGACCACCCCCAGCTGCGATCTTCACCACATTATTTAAATTATTCGGGATGCTTGATTGTCCTTCATTATTACTTCCCCAAGCCACCACAGTGCCATCTGATTTTAAAGCTAAACTATTAGCGCCGCCCGCTGCTAATGACACAACGTTATTTAAACCACTTGGGTTGATTGTTTCACCACTTGAATTTCGTCCCCAAGAGGCTATGCCCAAACTATCTAAATTATTAGCTACATTAAATAAACGTACATTAAGTCCTAAATTATTATTAAAATTTATCACTTGTAAGCTGTACAATCTGTTTTTAAACTGAGCTGGTATTACCCAATAATAATTAGTATCTAAATTATTAACACCAATCTTATTTATGAAATCAAAAAATTTAAAACTATCAATACCCGATTTTATTTGAAGACCTTTAATATTTGCCCCAAGAATTGTAACCGTATCATTTTGTTTATATAATATTTTATTTAAATTTGTAATATAAGCCTCTTTGGTACGAGAAAATTTGATATTTATGGTAGAATCACCTCGAAGGTTATAAAAAGTATAACCATTTATAGAATCTTTGCCGCGATAGCGGTTATTTATAAAAATACTATCTAATTCGTAACCAATGTTAGGTGCATAAATTATGTGTGCATTTTGGCTCCTTGTTATTGTTTGTTGTTGGGTTATAGTTCCGTTTACAGCGTTGGTTAATATTTTATAAACAGGAGTACATACTATACGTATATTATGAATTTGGTTTATATTTATAAAAGTAATGCCTTGCAATGAATCATTTATTAAAACATTATTAAGAAATACAGATTCTATAATATAACCAGAATCGGCACGGTAGGTAATCCTAAAATTATTGCCAGATTTTACATAGGTGCTTGGGCTAATGTTACCATTAACAGCGCTTGTAGTTATAGCAAAACTAGGCGTATAATATAGTTTTATATTATGGTCTTCTCTAACATTCCTAAATGTATAACCGGAAATTGAATCGTTAGTCAAGACACCATCAACCACAACACTATCTAAGAAAGCATTATTTAATGCTTGATACGTTATTCGAGTTGTTTCGTTTATTGTAACAAGTTGTATTGGCGATATCGTACCGTTTGTGGCTTGCGTTGTTATTTCAAAAGTTTTTAAACGATACACAATTCTAATTATATAGTTTTTACTTATATTTGAACAAGTATATCCGTTAACTGAATCGTTTACTAAAACACCATTCACTAGAATACTATCTATAGCATAGTCATCAGATAAAGGATTAAAAGTAATTCTTCGGGAAGCACTCAATGGAATAGAAGTTTCTGAGGGGCTGATGTTACCATTAACAACCATTGTTGTAATAGCAAAAAAAGGTGTATAATATACTTTTATATCATGGTCTTCTCTAACATTCCTAAATGTATAGCCGGAAGTAGAATCGTTAGTCTTGACACCATCAACCACTACACTATCTAATCTATAACCGCTTGGCGCCTGATACGTTATTCGTGTATTACTATCAAATGGAACGCCTCGTGTTGGCGAAATAGTACCGTTTATGGCTGTGGTAAAAACATAATAACCATGAGTGAACGTAACGCGAACTGTTTCAGATTGTTTATTACTGGGGCGGTAAACAGCTTCGCCATTGTGTTGTACAAGATAATTATCACTAGAAAGTCCATTTATAAGAAAACTATCAACTACATAACCGGAATTTCCTTTAAAAGTAACTGGGATATTTTCGCCATATTTAATAAAACGTGAAGGGCTAATAGTTCCATTGGCATCAGCACTTGTAACAATTTCTAATTTATATTGAACCAGATTATGAAATCCACCAGCAGCTGCTGCTATCACGCCTTTTATACCTGAAGGCGTTTCTGCTTGACCAAAATTTTGTGGTCCTTCGTACTGACCCTGCGTTATTACGCCCCAAGTTTTTACGGTGCTGTCAGCTTTTAGCGCTATAAAATGGTAGTAGTTTCCGGCAGAAACACCCACCACTTTTGTGAAGCCTGGTATTTTACCATTTACATGATTAGTTCCATAACCTGATACCGTGCTGTCTGGATTTAGATATGCCAGAAAATTTATGCCTGCGGCTATAGCCCTAACATGAGATTGTATTGGAGGAATATTTTGTGTGCCATATTGAGACCATCCCCATTTATATGCCGTTCCGTTTGATTTTAAAGCAGCCGAAATACGGCCTCCTGCAGCTATGGCAATTACGTCATTGCCTATATTTACAGCACTAGGAATATTTAATTGATCATAAAAATTATTACCCCAAGCTACTATGTTGCCATTTGATTTTAAGGCTAAGGGGGCGTTAAAACCTGCAGCTATTGAAACCACATCCGCTAAATTATTAGGAATTGTTGTTTGACCATTACTGTTACTGCCCCAAGCAACCACGGCGCCATCAGATTTTAAAGCGAATGAATTATCTCGTCCTGCTGATATCATCACCACATCCGTCAACCCATTAGGCATTGTTATTTGACCATGACTGTTACTACCCCAACCCAACACAGTACCATCAGCTTTTAAAGCTAAAGAATGATAGTCTCCAGCAGATATGGATACTACATTATCTAATTGTAAACTTAAGGGCGGCATTGATTGTCCTTCATTATTTCTTCCCCAACCCATAATACCAAAACTGTCTAAATTATCGGGAATTATGCGTATTAAACGTTGTGTTAGTGCTCGGTTGTTTTGATAATTGATGCCATAAATTAAATAGACACCAGTATTTAATACTTTAGGTATCATTACAAAATAATTGGTATCGCGCGTTTGCGGATTATAGGTTTTTCTTAAAAAATTGATATAATCAAAACTATCTATCCTTGGAGATGCAATATATGATATATATGATTTGAATCTTAGCTTGTTTATATTTCTGCCAGTAACTATCAAAGTATCACGATAACGGTATGATGGTTTATTTGAATAATTAATATAATCTTCTGTTATACGATAGGAAAACACAAGACGTACATTTTGAGATTCGTTTATGTTTCTAAAAGTATATCCTTGTAAAGAATCCGTATTTAAAACACCATTTATAAAGATTGAATCAATGATATTATTAGGATTGGCATTATAAGTTACCCTTATATTATCTCCATTTTTTACAAAGATACTTGGACTAACACTGCCACCATAATTAGAACTGGTGTTAACTTGTAATTTGTAAAGGGCTAAATTATGACTTAATGACGATATTGAGACCACATTATTTAAACCACTCGGAATGGTTTTATTACCAAAATAATTATTACCCCATGCCACCAATGTGCCGTTTGATTTTAAAGCTAAACCATGTATAGAACCCGCTGCTATCGACACCACATCATTTAAATCGCTAGGGATATTTAATTGACCATCATTTTTTCTTCCCCAAGCTACCACAGTACCGTTTGATTTTAATGCTAAACTATTAAATTCTCCCCCTGACATTGATACAATATTATTTAAATCACTCGGGATGTTGCATTGTCCATAATAATCCCAACCCCAAGCCACCAAGGTGCCATCTGATTTTAACGCTAAACTATGTAATCCTCCAGCCGCTACCGACACCACCTTTTTTAAACCGCTTGGAATGTTCAATATGCCATATTCATTATAACCCCAAGTTACCACCGTGCCATCTGATTTTAACGCTAAACTATGTAATAATCCTGTCGCTATCGAAACAACATTATTTAAACCACTTGGAACGTTTACTTGTCCATAATTATTTTGCCCCCAAGCCACTACGGTGCCGTCTGATTTTAAGGCTAAATTATGACCACCCCCAGCTGCGATCTTCACCACATTATTTAAATTATTCGGGATGCTTGATTGTCCTTCATTATTACTTCCCCAAGCCACCACAGTGCCATCTGATTTTAAAGCTAAACTATTAGCGCCGCCCGCTGCTAATGACACAACGTTATTTAAACCACTTGGGTTGATTGTTTCACCACTTGAATTTCGTCCCCAAGAGGCTATGCCCAAACTATCTAAATTATTAGCTACATTAAATAAACGTACATTAAGTCCTAAATTATTATTAAAATTTATCACTTGTAAGCTGTACAATCTGTTTTTAAACTGAGCTGGTATTACCCAATAATAATTAGTATCTAAATTATTAACACCAATCTTATTTATGAAATCAAAAAATTTAAAACTATCAATACCCGATTTTATTTGAAGACCTTTAATATTTGCCCCAAGAATTGTAACCGTATCATTTTGTTTATATAATATTTTATTTAAATTTGTAATATAAGCCTCTTTGGTACGAGAAAATTTGATATTTATGGTAGAATCACCTCGAAGGTTATAAAAAGTATAACCATTTATAGAATCTTTGCCGCGATAGCGGTTATTTATAAAAATACTATCTAATTCGTAACCAATGTTAGGTGCATAAATTATGTGTGCATTTTGGCTCCTTGTTATTGTTTGTTGTTGGGTTATAGTTCCGTTTACAGCGTTGGTTAATATTTTATAAACAGGAGTACATACTATACGTATATTATGAATTTGGTTTATATTTATAAAAGTAATGCCTTGCAATGAATCATTTATTAAAACATTATTAAGAAATACAGATTCTATAATATAACCAGAATCGGCACGGTAGGTAATCCTAAAATTATTGCCAGATTTTACATAGGTGCTTGGGCTAATGTTACCATTAACAGCGCTTGTAGTTATAGCAAAACTAGGCGTATAATATAGTTTTATATTATGGTCTTCTCTAACATTCCTAAATGTATAACCGGAAATTGAATCGTTAGTCAAGACACCATCAACCACAACACTATCTAAGAAAGCATTATTTAATGCTTGATACGTTATTCGAGTTGTTTCGTTTATTGTAACAAGTTGTATTGGCGATATCGTACCGTTTGTGGCTTGCGTTGTTATTTCAAAAGTTTTTAAACGATACACAATTCTAATTATATAGTTTTTACTTATATTTGAACAAGTATATCCGTTAACTGAATCGTTTACTAAAACACCATTCACTAGAATACTATCTATAGCATAGTCATCAGATAAAGGATTAAAAGTAATTCTTCGGGAAGCACTCAATGGAATAGAAGTTTCTGAGGGGCTGATGTTACCATTAACAACCATTGTTGTAATAGCAAAAAAAGGTGTATAATATACTTTTATATCATGGTCTTCTCTAACATTCCTAAATGTATAGCCGGAAGTAGAATCGTTAGTCTTGACACCATCAACCACTACACTATCTAATCTATAACCGCTTGGCGCCTGATACGTTATTCGTGTATTACTATCAAATGGAACGCCTCGTGTTGGCGAAATAGTACCGTTTATGGCTGTGGTAAAAACATAATAACCATGAGTGAACGTAACGCGAACTGTTTCAGATTGTTTATTACTGGGGCGGTAAACAGCTTCGCCATTGTGTTGTACAAGATAATTATCACTAGAAAGTCCATTTATAAGAAAACTATCAACTACATAACCGGAATTTCCTTTAAAAGTAACTGGGATATTTTCGCCATATTTAATAAAACGTGAAGGGCTAATAGTTCCATTGGCATCAGCACTTGTAACAATTTCTAATTTATATTGAACCAGATTATGAAATCCACCAGCAGCTGCTGCTATCACGCCTTTTATACCTGAAGGCGTTTCTGCTTGACCAAAATTTTGTGGTCCTTCGTACTGACCCTGCGTTATTACGCCCCAAGTTTTTACGGTGCTGTCAGCTTTTAGCGCTATAAAATGGTAGTAGTTTCCGGCAGAAACACCCACCACTTTTGTGAAGCCTGGTATTTTACCATTTACATGATTAGTTCCATAACCTGATACCGTGCTGTCTGGATTTAGATATGCCAGAAAATTTATGCCTGCGGCTATAGCCCTAACATGAGATTGTATTGGAGGAATATTTTGTGTGCCATATTGAGACCATCCCCATTTATATGCCGTTCCGTTTGATTTTAAAGCAGCCGAAATACGGCCTCCTGCAGCTATGGCAATTACGTCATTGCCTATATTTACAGCACTAGGAATATTTAATTGATCATAAAAATTATTACCCCAAGCTACTATGTTGCCATTTGATTTTAAGGCTAAGGGGGCGTTAAAACCTGCAGCTATTGAAACCACATCCGCTAAATTATTAGGAATTGTTGTTTGACCATTACTGTTACTGCCCCAAGCAACCACGGCGCCATCAGATTTTAAAGCGAATGAATTATCTCGTCCTGCTGATATCATCACCACATCCGTCAACCCATTAGGCATTGTTATTTGACCATGACTGTTACTACCCCAACCCAACACAGTACCATCAGCTTTTAAAGCTAAAGAATGATAGTCTCCAGCAGATATGGATACTACATTATCTAATTGTAAACTTAAGGGCGGCATTGATTGTCCTTCATTATTTCTTCCCCAACCCATAATACCAAAACTGTCTAAATTATCGGGAATTATGCGTATTAAACGTTGTGTTAGTGCTCGGTTGTTTTGATAATTGATGCCATAAATTAAATAGACACCAGTATTTAATACTTTAGGTATCATTACAAAATAATTGGTATCGCGCGTTTGCGGATTATAGGTTTTTCTTAAAAAATTGATATAATCAAAACTATCTATCCTTGGAGATGCAATATATGATATATATGATTTGAATCTTAGCTTGTTTATATTTCTGCCAGTAACTATCAAAGTATCACGATAACGGTATGATGGTTTATTTGAATAATTACTATTATCTTCTGTTGTATGATACGCTATTGTAGCAGGTTTAAATGCTATTTTTATTGTAGAATCCGCTTGAACATTATAAAAGGTATATCCATTTATAGAATCTTTGCCACGATAGGTATTATTTATAAAAATACTATCTAATTCGTAACCTATGTTTGGTAAATATGTTACTCGTAAATTTTGGTTCTGTTTTACTTTTTGTTGTGGGGTTATAGAACCGTTCATGACACTCGTAAATATATTATTTCCCAGGGTAAAAACAATACGTATTTTTTGAGATTCCTGGATGTTTTTAAAAGTAAACCCAAGTAAAGAATCATTTATTAAAACATCGTTTATAAATATTGATTCTATTATATATCCTGGATTGGCATTGTATGTTACCCTTATATTATCCCCATATTTTACAAAGGAGCTTGGGCTGATACTACCACCAGCATTAGAACTGGTGTTAATTTGAAGTTTGTAAAGGGCTAAACTAAAATAACCTCCTGCCATTACCGATACTACGTTATTTAAACCACTCGGGATAGAATTTTGTTTCTTATTATTCCAACCCCAAGCCACCACTGTACCGTCTGATTTTAAAGCTAAACTATTAAATCCTCCTGCTGTTATCGACACGATATTATTAAAATTACCTGGGGGGCTTGTTTGTCCAAAAGTATTAGAGCCCCAAGCTGCCACGGTACCGTCTGGTTTTAATGCTAAACAATGTCTATCTCCCGCCGCTATCGATATGACATTATTTAAACCATTCGGGATGGTTGTTTGTCCGTAATCATTTCTACCCCAAGCCACCACAGTACCGTCAGATTTTAAAGCTAAACAATATTTTTCTTTCGCATCTATCGACACCACATTATTTAAGCCATTAGGAATGGTTGTTTGTCCGTAATCATTTCTACCCCAAGCCACCACAGTGCCGTCTGATTTTAAAGCGACGCTATGAAATGATCCTGCCGTTATCGACACCACATTATTTAAACCATTCGGGATGACTGTTTGTTTATAAGCATTATTTCCCCAAGCCACCACTGTGCCGTCTGATTTTAAAGCTAAACTAAAATTAGACCCTGCTGCTATCGACACCACATTATTTAAACCGTTTGGGATAGTAGATTGACCGTTATTATCATAACCCCAAGCCACCACAGTGCCATCTGATTTTAAAGCTAAGTTATGATAATCTCCTGACTCTGCACACATTATTTTATTTAATCCACTTGGGATGGTAGTTTCGCTAAAATCATTACTTCCCCATGCAGCAATGCCAAAACCATCTATATTACTATTTAAAAAGCGAACTAAAGGTTGTGATGCCGATTTTTGCATGCTATAATTAAAAGCACTTATTTTATAGACATTATTTGTGATTGTGTTGGGTAAAAGAAAGCTATACGTGGTATCGTTCGTAGCAGGATTATAGGTTTTGCTTAAAAAACTTGTAATTGTAAAACTATCTTTAGTTGCGTAAGACCTAAAACCAATTGTTTTTATGTTTAAACCACGCATTAAAAGAGTTTCACCAGTTTTATATGAGGGTTTGTTGGTAGAGAAAATGGTAGCTTGTTGGGCATTAAGTTGGGCTATACAACACATTAGTACACAAAACATTAAAATGTTTTTAAGGCTGGTACATTTGTTTTTAAAATTCTGATTCATACAATAGTTTAGATGCAAATATAATATATTTATTAACAAATATTGCAAAATAAATAAAAATAATTTGTTAAAAAATCACATAATTTGTCTAATGGTGCTTAAAATTACAAAGGTTTCATTTTATTTTATAAACACAAAACAATATTTAAGTTGCAAAATTTCAAATACTTATGTATAATTCTATTTTGCTTAAGTAGGATTTGATGTTTGTTAAAAATTTATTAAAACGAATAAATTTATTAAAACGAACGTATTTCTGGTTTAGAATGAAAAATATTTTCTAAATCAGCACAGATTTCTGGAGTAATTTTACTGTACTCTTCTAATGCTTTAAAATTATTCAGAAGTTGTTGTTCGTTACTAGCCCCTAAGATTACGGAGGTTACATGTTTATTTAACAAACACCAAGCAATACTTAAAGCGGCTAAATTGAAACCTTTAGAATTTGCCCAAGCTTCGTATTGTCTGGTTTTTTCTAATTTATTATCATGAACAATGTTATCTTTTAACGCGTTGTTAATGGGGTCGCTTAAACGGCTATTGTCTGGTATTTTTGTATTATATTTTCCTGTTAAAATTCCAGAATGTAAAGGGCTCCAAATCGTTGCTCCAAAAGAATGGTGTTTGAATATTTCAACATAGTCGTTTTCCATTTTATTACGAACAAACAAGTTGTATTCTGGTTGTTCTACAACGGGCGGGATAAGTTTATAGGTTTGAGCTAAATTTAAGGCTTCGATAATTTCTACGCCACGCCATTCACTGGTGCCCCAATACAATATTTTTCCTTGTTGTATCAGAATATTCATAGTTTGAAGAACTTCTAAAATAGCAGTATTTTTATCTGGTCGGTGACAATAAAAAATATCTAAATAGTCTAATTGTAAACGTTTAAGTGCTTCATGACAGGCTTCTATTATATGTTTGCGGTTTAATCCGGTTTGGTTAGGTTTATTATCTTTACCACGCCAACCAAAAAAAACTTTTGACGATACCAGATAGGAGGTTCTATCTCAATTTTTTTTTCGTAAAATACGCCCCATTTGGTTTTCACTTTCACCTGATGCGTAAAATTCAGCATTATCAAAAAAATTTACTCCGTATTCATAAGCAATTCCTGATAACTTATCAGCTAAAGAATCGTCTGTATGTTTGGTAAAAGACATCCAACTTCCTAAACTTAGAGCACTGATTTGCAATCCTGTTTTGCCTAAATAACGATATTCCATGTTAAAACAAGAATTTGTTAAAAGGGGGGAAGTTCTGGTTTCGACTTAAAAATAGTTTCTAAATCATTGCAGACTTCAGGTGTAATTTTACTGTACTCTTCTAATGCTTTAAAATTAGTCAAAAGTTGTTGTTCGTTACTAGCCCCTAAGATTACGGATGTTACATGTTTATTTAACAAACACCAAGCAATACTTAAAGCGGCTAAATTAAAACCTTTAGAATTTGCCCAAGCTTCGTATTGTCTTGTTTTTTCTAATTTCGTTTCATGAAAGATGGCGTCTTTTAACCAGCTGTTATTGGGGTCGCTTAAGCGGCTATTGTCCGGAATTTTTGTATTATATTTTCCTGTTAAAATTCCAGAATTTAAAGGACTCCAAATTGTTGTTCCAAAAGAATGATTTTTGAATATTTCAGAATATTCGTTTTCCATTTTATTACGAACAAACAAGTTGTATTCTGGTTGTTCCACAACGGGCGGGATAAGGTTATAAGTTTTAGCTAAAATTAAGGCTTCCATAATTTCTACGCCACTCCATTCACTAGTACCCCAATACAATATTTTTCCTTGTTGTATCAAAATATTCATAGTCTGAAGAATTTCTATGATAGCGGTGTTTTTATCTGGTCGGTGACAATAAAAAATATCTAAATAGTCTAATTGTAAACGTTTAAGTGCTTCATGGCAGGCTTCTATTATATGTTTGCGGCTTAGCCCGGTTTGGTTAGGTTTATTATTTTTACCACGCCAACCAAAAAAAACTTTTGAGGATACTAGATAAGACGTTCTATCCCAATTTTTCATTTTTAAAACACGTCCCATTTGATTTTCGCTTTCTCCAAGTGCATACACTTCAGCATTATCAAAAAAATTAACGCCGTGTTCGTACGAAATGCCCATGAGTCTGTCGGCTAAAGCATCATTCAATTGATTACTAAAAGTAACCCAACTACCATAGCTTAAAACGCTCAATTGTAAGCCAGTACGCCCTAAATATCGATATTCCATGTTGTTATAATTTAATTTTTAAAAATAAGTATTAATTGCAAAGTTACGATTATAATTAAATAATATTTTAAAATCTCATATATTAATATAATTTTAACATATCCTTTAAAGCATTGCATCAAACCTTGATTTAAAATACGCATTTTATAACGCGAGTTTACCCAATAAACTCTTATTTTTAAGAAGTTCTAAAATAGGAAAATGACATGCATGCGCCAACTATTTATAAAAATTGTAAATTTTAAAGCCTTAAATTTGTCAATTTTTATTATAAAGCGTATTCATAAAAAAATTAATTTATAAAAAAATGGTAAAAACCATATTTTTGGCAGAAAAAATCTTAGTTTTGCAAACGAGAAAGCTATATGTTAAAAGAATTTATTATTTCGCTAAATGCCATTTTGAAAGCCCATCAATTTATTATAAACAATAAATTATGGCGTTGGATTATATTTCCTGGCCTCATTTATATTTCATTTTTAATTTTTGGGGTAAATACCTTTATAAACACTGCCAATAATTTTGTTGAATGGTTTTACACAACTACCAATTTAAAATCGTTTTTACTTGAAAGTAATAATAATTATTTAGGTTTTATTTTAACAATGGAAAGTTTCATGGTTTACTTTACTTTAATATTTTTTTATTTTTCAATTATTAAATATTTATTTTTTTTATCACTATCCCCTATATTTATTTATTTTCAATTTCGATTATCTAATAAATTAAACCAAACTATTTCACCATTTACATTTAAGCGTTTAAAATCTGCTTTTCAAAAATTTTTTTGGATTTGGGTAAGGTTATTTTCATTACAAACTTTTTATTTAGGACTTATACTAATAATAAGTATTATACCTCCAATCGGCTGGTTTTTACCCGTTTTAATTATCTTGATAGAATGCTATTACGCTGGTTGTATTATTCATAGTTTTAGTTTTGCAGTAACTGAAAAAAGATTACATTATATTAATTCGTATTTTCATCATTTTAAAGGCATTTCGTTAGGGAATGGTTTTGTATTTTATATGTTGCATATTATTCCAATTTTAGGCTGGATGTTTGCCCCTTTTTACGCCTTGGTTTCGTCTAAAATAAGTATTATCAATTTCAACGAGAATAAACCAAAATGACATCAAACTTAGCCACAATTTATATTTTCCCATCGGCTTTACACCCCGAAGATAACAAATATTGGGTAAATGATATTTATAAAAATAATGTGTTGTCGTGTCAAATTATTTTTTGTGAAACAGCTAAACAAACGAGACGCTTTTTAAAATCAATTTTGCCACAGATTGATTTAAATAATCTTGAAATTATAGACTTAAAAAACAAACACGAGGAAGCCGCTATTAAGTTTAAGCAAGCCTTAGCAACCTTTCAAAATATTGGTATTTTTAGCGATGCAGGTTGCCCTATTTTAGCCGATCCAGGGCAAATATTAATTGATATAGCTCAACAAAATAAATGTACCGTAGTGCCCATGGTAGGTCCAAGTTCAATTTATCTAAGTTTAATGGGCAGTGGGTTTAGTGGACAACAATTTCATTTTCATGGATACCTTCCCATTCAATCTCATTTAAGAATCCACTATTTAAAAAAATTGCAAACTCAATGCACCCATATATTTATTGAAACGCCGTATCGAAACGAAGCCCTATTTAACGACATTATTAAAAATTTACCACCACAACGCCTCTTGTGTTTAGGAATTGAAATTCATTCATTAAATCAACGCATTATTACCCGTTCGATTGACAAATGGCAAGCGTCTAAAATAGATTTAAAAAATAAACAAGTTATTTTTTTAATTGCATAAATTTATCTTATGAATATTATTATAGTCTGCTATCCAACTTATGGCGGCAGCGGCATATTAGCCACCGAATTAGGCAATAGTTTAGCGCAAAAAGGGCATGAGGTTCATTTTGTTACATACCAACAACCTGTGCGTTTAAGAACCTATTCTTCTAATATATTTTTTCATGAAGTTGATGTACCGCCCTACCCTTTGTTTAATTTTCCACCATACGAACTTGCTTTAGCAGGTAAATTGGTAAATATTGCTATTCAACATCATATTGATATAGTGCATGTTCATTATGCAATTCCGCATGCTTCAGCCGCCTATATTATGCAAAAAATAGTCTGGCAAAAACATCAAAAATATATCCCATTCATTACAACCTTACATGGAACCGATATTACCATTGTAGGACGCGATAAATCGTATGAACCTGTGGTAACATTTTCAATTAATAATAGCGATATTGTAACAGCAGTTTCGCAAAATTTAAAAGACGAAACTTACAAACATTTTGAAATTACCAAAAAAATAGAAGTTATTTATAATTTTATTGATACCGAGAAATTTAAGTGTCAATGTAATCCAGTTTTAAAAAACATTTTTGCTCCGCAAGGACAAAAAATTTTAGTCCATGCTTCAAATTTTAGAAAAGTAAAGCGGATACAAGATGTGATTAAAATATTTGAAATTGTAAACGAACAAGTGCCAGTTGTTTTGTTAATGGTTGGTGATGGTCCCGAAAGAAAAGAAGCTGAAGAGTATTGTATAGAACATCAATTAAATGCCGTTGTAAAATTCTTAGGAAAGCAAGATGACATTCAAGATATTTTTGCTATTTGTGATATATTTTTATTACCGTCTGATTATGAAAGCTTTGGTTTATCGGCTTTGGAAGCTATGGCCTCTTTTTCTACCGTAGTTAGCAGTAATGCTGGTGGTTTGCCCGAAGTGAATATTCATAATTTTACGGGTTTTACAGCCGATGTTGGTAACGTTCAACTCATGGCACAATATTGTCTTGAACTTTTAAATGACAATGAAAAACTACTTCAATTCAAACACAATGCCATGCAGCATGCTAAACAATTCAATCATACCATTATTATCCCGCAATACGAAACATTATATCAACAACTATTAGAAATAAAACAACCTAATATTTAAATCTATCTAAGGAATTAAATATATCAATATATCGTTTCAGCTTTGAAGTTTTGGGAACATCTTTTTTTAAATAGGATGCATCTTTGCAATTGATTTCGGGCGAAGCCTTTTTATAATTGAATTCCAAATGTTGTGAAACGCTGACATTTGTTTTGACGTTATTGGTATCGTTTGGTGTATGTTTAAAATTATCCTCACGCTCAATGCCATCCGTTGTCATTTTATACCATTTGCCCAATCTGATACCTTTATGGTCATAATAATTATTGTCGTCCTCCCATCCGTCATTAAAGCCGTCTTTAAAGTTTTCAGTATCATCTTGTTCTTCAAAATTGTCTTCGTTGCTATTCGATTTTATTTCTATAATATTATCAATAACTGGTTTTAGTTTTTTAGAGAAATAAATAGATTTACCTTCGGGTACGCCAAGATAAAGCGTAATTCTTTGTCCTCTAAACACATTATTTTTATCAATTAAAATTCCTTTATCTAAATAAATTAAAGAATCTTGCTGTGTTATTGAATATGAAATAGATTGCGCATATTGTTGAGCAATAGAACGTGTTTTTCCTTGAGACTGTTTGCTAAGGCTCAAACTAAAATTTGAGCTCTTGGTTTTGTACACTTGAATATTTACTAAAGGTAGATATGCTCCATGAGTAAAATGCATAGAAAAATCTTTAAATTTAAAACCCGGATCATCGTTATCTTGCATAAATCCAAATTCATAGTTATTATGATCGTTATAATCATTTATAAAAATATCTGGACTATTCAAGTTGCTATCTGTGATAGAAAACATCATTTTATATGAATTGGGTTTTTCTAAAACTAAAGGTTCTTTAAAACGTGTTTGGGTTTTAAATTCATTAGCAAAAAGTGAAATAAATAAAAATAAACAGATCCAACCAACAATATGTAAAGATACGAATGTCCAAGTTAAAGCTGCTTTGTATTTTGTAGCTTTTAAAAGACGTCTGATTAAAAATACACCTAAGCCAATGATAGGCACCCAAATAAAAAAGGCAAGGGTTAAATTAAGCAATACTTCTTGAAATACACTTGATATAAAAAAATCTTCAAATTTTAAAACAAAATAGGTTAAGGCAGTGAATCCTGATAGCACTCCAAAAAACACAATCCATAAAATAACCAAACAAGCGTAACCAATAATTTTTAATACTACTTGGATGATTTCTTTAAAAACGTTTTTAGTTTTGCCGGAAAATTCTTTAATATCTTGAGATATGGCATCGGTATTGATAGATTGTTTAATATCTTGCATTTTTTCTTGAACACTGTGTTTTATATTATCTAATTGTATTTTTTCGCCCTTTAAATGTAATTTTTGGCTTGTGGTTTTAGCAGCAGGTACAATGAGCCAAAGTAAGCCATATAAAAATACGGGTGCTGGCGAAAACCCTAAGTGTAAAAAGTTGAAAAATGGCCAAGACCAGTTGTTAAAAACCATTGAAATAAATGGTATAACAAATAAAATTCTAAAAATCCAATTCTCTGTTTTAAAATAGGATGCTAAGCCGCTACAAACGCCCCCAATAATTTTTTCATCGATATTACGATATAATTTTTTAGATTTATTGTCAAATTCAGCCGAAGTAGAGGGGGGTAATACGATCCACAAAATTAAATAAACAAACCATGCAAATCCTATGGTAATGATAAAAAGAATTCTGATAAAAATGGGGTCTATAGCAAAATAGTTAGCAATACCGCCGCAAACGCCGCCAATAAATTTATTGGTTACAGACTTGGTAAGTCTTTTAGATTTTATACCATCGTTATTGGAGGTTGGGTTTGAGGTATTTTGAGCGTTTGAATCAGCGTTGTTATCTGTCATGTCTTCAGGTTTTCCAATACTTTTAATAATGTTATCAATATCGGTTGCAGCAATAAATGCATGCCCATCTTTTAAGATAAAATTCATGAGTTCAGCAATACGCCCTTCTATATCATTGACTATTTCTTCGGCACCATCTTCTTTTTTGAAACATTCACGCAGCGCTTGCACGTATTCTTTAAGTTTTTCATAAGCAGGCTCTTCGATTGGAATAACAAAGCCTTGAAAATTAATATTAATTATTTTATTCATATAAATTGATTTAATGTTGTTATATTTTTAGTGATGATTTTCGCAAATTGTGTTGACTGCTTGGTTAAGTTCTTTCCAAGTTAAAAAAAGTTGATTATAGGTTTCTAAGCCTTTTGGGGTTAAGGTAAAATATTTTCGAGGTGGACCGCCGCTACTTTCTACCCAACGATATTGTAATAAGTCGGCATTTTTTAAACGGGTTAATAATGGGTATAAAGTGCCTTCGATTATTTGAAATTGAGCAATTTTCATTTGGTCTAAAATTTCACTTGGATAGACTTCCCCTTTTTTGATAATTGAAAGGATACAGAACTCTAAGATGCCTTTTTTCATTTGACTTTGTGTATTTTGTAATTCCATGTTTAAATATTTATTTTTGCAAAGATAGGTTAAAAATAGTAATATGTATAACATAATAGTAACTTAAACATAGTAATAGTTATAATACATGTATGTATCTTATTGAAAATTAATTAATTGCAATATATGTTAAATTTTTGTTAAAGTTTATTAAAACTAAAAATTTGATTTAAAAGTGGTAAAATATCATTTTTTAAAATTAAGTTTAAGAGTAACATATTGAAACGCTATAAAATGTATTAAAAAATTTGGAAATTAGAAATAAAAATTCTAACTTGCATTTAAATTTAAGTTTATGAGTAACTATTTAGGTGCAAATATATAACATTTATCATAATATTTGAAAAAAATTA
>JASGCT010000141.1 GCA_030053915.1 Alphaproteobacteria bacterium | reverse complement strand
CTTTATTTTAAAGGGTTTAAAGAACTTTTAAAAAAACACTTGCGAAATTGGGGTAAAGCAAAACCCTGCCATAAATCACCAGCAATATCTACAGCACCTGCCAAAGTAGTAAATGAATCAGTAGATTGCCCAAATAACGTAGTATCTCTTCCCCACCCTAACACCCGCGTCGCACTCGTCCTAAAAACCCGCAATAAAAAAAAATTACTAAAGCCATTTAAATTTGAAGACGGACTCATCGCCTGGCTTACCGCCCTTAAAATATGCACCCTATCATCAATTCGCGTCCCATCGTTATAAGTTAATGGCATCCGCAAGGTATAAACATGATTGCTTCCAATTGTTGTGTGTGAAACCTCAGTTAAAACAGCATACTGATCATAACATCCCTTCCTAATAAAAAACTGTAATGGCATTTCATCCGCCACAACCGTAAATGTATCCCCCTGCCTTATTAAACTCCTGCTAACACTCAGTATATTAAACTGACTATAAGCTATTTTTGCACTCAAAAACAATAATAAAATTACAATACAGCGCTTTAACATTTTTACAAAACCCTTTTTAATAACAAAGCGCCTTGCAATTCTTTAATTTCTATGCCTTCCTCTCCTTTAACAATTCTAGCACTTGTTATTAATAATTTTGCTTCAATTTTTCCATTTTTATGTTTAAAAGTCAACGCTTCTATATCAAAACTTTTAAATGTTTTTCCAGCTTCAATTTTATTAATGCTGCTATCAAATTTTGCCTTCAAATCAAATATAATATTTTGTTTAGAATTAAATGCTACTTCAACATTCATAGCTTTTGAATTAAGGCTAACAAAAATAGAATTAAAATCGGTTTGTAAATTATCCTCATCAAATTTAATCTCAAGACGCTCATCATAACCATTAATATCTTCAATATGATGCCCCATATCCTTTATCTCAAAATTATAAATATCTTCTAAGTCCTCATTATTTTGTATTTCATTGTTATCTATGCCTATCCCCATAAAAACAATTTGACGCTTAGAATAATCTTTAAAGTTTGTTGAATGTTGCGATTGAAGATATAAAGAATCTAAATTTTGACGAAACCAAGGCTGTATTTTTTTAAAACCATGAAATTCGGCTAAATATTTTATAATCGATAACGCCTCCAAGCGATCCAACCTACTTAATTTATCGTCATTTATATCTTTCAAACTATCTAAACCCTTTGCATCATTGTTTTTAAAATCTAACTTTACTTCCGAAGTAAGTTTATGATTCACAAGCATATTGGAAGATTCTAAAATAGTTTGAAGCCGCTTTACCTGAGACACTTCACTTAATGTAAACATACCCCAAGGTCCAATACAACTTAAAACAGATATAATCATAAACGATACTGGGATCATTTTTATTAAACGCCATTTTAAAAGTGCTGCACATACTACCATAAACAACCATACACCTAAAGCAAAAATTATATATCTATTGATTGTTATTCCATATTGATTGATTCGTAATTGAATAGCAATAAAAAGCAATAATATTAACGGTAATAATAATATATAATAATATTTTTGAACTTTTTTAATCCATTGATAATCATTTTCTAAAACGAAAGGATACACTAATAAAAAACATATTATCCCAAATATTGAAATACCTAAGATTAAATAAGCCACAATGCCCTGTGGTAACTGCCACTCTATCATAATTTTAAAAATATACGCTACTAAAATAAGCACATATAAACCTAATAAAGGCATCAATACAAATCTAAACACATTATAAAACCCTTTAGAAACCAAGGGCGTATTGCCTTCATTGAAAAATTTTTCTGGAATCTTAGATAAAAATAATAAGGTATTCATAATAGAAAATACAACAATAACCAATTCAGCATGTAATTTAGGATTATAATTAAAATCTAAAAGTAATTTAGTGGCTATCAACCCAAAATTAAGTCCAGATGAAATAATAAACGATACGATAACACTAAATATAAAATTTATCAATAATACCTTATTGTAATTCCATAAATCTAGGTCGTTTTTACAATAGAATATCGGGGCAACTACCACCCAAAGATGGCAAACTAAAAAGAATATTGCAAATCGTATATAAGGCGAAAATGTTATTTCAGATTCGTGCATTGGTAAACTAAAATAAAGGTTTGTTGCAAGTACCAAACCTAATAGAAAAAAAACACTATTTTTGGCATTATCATTAGTTTTGTATTTCAAAAACATAAATAGCCCTATAAATAATGGAATACAAAATGCAACAACTAAAATTACATTTACCCACGGTACCATATTATGAAATGTATTTTCATTCTCAATAGTGTAAATTGCTGTTATACTTAAAAGTATTGCAAAAAAAATGACGATATTATATTTTTGTACCGTTAATCGAACATTTTTAAAAAATTGGTTCATAAAATATTGCTTTAATTTGTTTGGCAAATATACATTATTTTATAAACTTTAAAATAAAATTTTTAGCAACAAAAAAACTTTAACTTTTAAAATATTACGGTGTATATCCCAAGATTTTAAGCATCGACTGAGACGTTTGTTCTTTTTGAAAAACTTTTTCTATAATATTGCCGTTTTTATCTTTATCAATAATTACGTGTTGCGGTGATGGAATTAAACAATGTTTGATGCCACCGTAACCACTGATTGAATCTTGATAGGCGCCTGTATGAAAAAAACCAATATATAATGGTTCTTTATTATCAATGTCATCGGCAAATTTATCAGTTATTTTTGGTAAAAATACTTGATTAATATGTTCTTCGGAGTCATAAAAATCGTAGCCATCGCAGGTAAGTCCGCCTAAAACTACTTGATGATATTCGTTGCTCCATTTATTAATGGGTAACATTAAAAATTTTTCTCCGATTCCCCAA
>JASGCT010000140.1 GCA_030053915.1 Alphaproteobacteria bacterium | reverse complement strand
CGCAAATTATAGACTTTTTTGCAATTTTTATACTTAAAATAAACTTTTTTAAAATCTTAACTGCAAAATCTGGGATAAAAACAAGGCCGAAATTAACATATAGACCTATTTTAGCATGATAAATCGTCTGTTTTATTGAAAATAAGGAATAAATCGTATAAAAATTTATGATTTCTTTAACAATTTTGGTGAATTTGTTGCAAGTTGGGTTAACTACTCATCAGGTCTTTGTCAATATTATTGTCTTTATAAATTAGAAATTTATTTTTTTCTAAACGATTGAACGATTTGAATTTAGGGTAAATATTGTTCATATAAAATTCAATGCCAAATACGTTTTTTAGGCTTCGTAAAATAAAAAAAATTATTGAGTTTATAATGCCTGTTTTTTGAACTTTATATACCCTATAAGGAGTTAGATTTTTAAAAGCAACATTTCTTTTTTTATATAATAGTTTTTTTCGATTTAATAATTTGTAATATTCATTTTCAGTATCAAAAGGGTCTGAACTAATTGAATTTTGAACAACTCTAAAAAGTCTTCTATGAATTGGATAAATTGTTTCACCATTTGTAAAATAACTAAAACTATAAGGTAATTTAGAAAAAAAACTATAATTATTTTCTTTCACTAAATTTGTATAATAGTTATATAAAACAATCAAGTCGGGGTAGGAACTTAACTTAACGGCATAGTTTCCCCTATAAATAAATTCTGGATTATTAAAGTTATAGTTTGAAAAATGATAAAAAATTAAATCATGAATTTCACCATTAAATTTATTTTTTACTTTATAATGAATATCAAATATTAATTCACGTTCAAATAAGTTCCAAAACGCCATATTTAAGCCCAAATTATTTGAGATTAAACAATTATTTGGGTAAAAAGCAGGGATATATGTCATCCATTTTTGGTCAACAAAGGTTGCGTTAGCATAATTTGCATCACTAAAACATTTATCTTTTAAAACATGTTTCCACCAATTAATTATTTTTTGTCCAACTTGGCTGTTTTTGATTGCAACAAAGCCTAAGTTAAAAATTCCGGTTCTTAAATACCATTCTTCAGAAAAAATTGGATCTTTATTTATTGTTAATTCACAAATATGCGGCGTTAAAATAATATCATATCTTTCAAGATTTGACCAGATATAATCAAGGTTTTTAAAAATTAAGATATCGGGGTCAAAATAAATAACTTTTTCGTATTTTTTAAACAAATAATCAAAACAAAATGGTTTAATACTTGTAGAAAATTCAATAACATCGTATTTAAAAGCCATATTTTTAAAATGAGGTATCCAATCTTCATTTAATATAATAACATTATTTTTTAATTCAAGGTCATTTGGTAAATCTGATAAAAAAATAAAAAAATTAACATTAGGTTCAAATTCTTTAATAGTTTTTTCTAACGATAAAGCGTAAGGTAAAAAGTTTTTAGCACAGATTGTAAAGATAGCTTTCATTTATTTTATTTTTTCGATGATGACTTTAGCAAATTTGATGCCACTATTAATTACTACAATATCTGTTATGCCATCATAATATCCGTATAAATGTAAAATATTATATGCACTTTTTAAGTAATTTTGCATCTCATAATCTTTCATTTCTGAAAATTTTTGTTTAAAAGCATCAATGTTGATACGTTGATATTTTGCTTTTTTTATTGGATTATTTCTTAGCCTCAAATACTCTTTTAATGCTAATAAAACACCATTATAAGCAGTATCACAAGCCATTTTGGTATATTTTTTATCACGATAGTACATGCTGTTTTTATCGGCTTTAGTAGCTAAAACCTCTTCAGCGTTTTTGATATAACGCATGGATTCTTTGTAAACGGGGTTGGTAGCTAAACGCATAGTTATTTTGGGCAAAGTTAATAATTATTTAGATAAAATTTTTAAAATGAATATAAATTAATTTGTGAAATTACTAAATTTACTAAGATTATACAAACTTTCAGGGTCTATATCAATAGTATCATCCCATTGAATGGTATTAAATTGTATGGTTATTTTTTTAAATAAGTTGATATCATGTAACTTATTATAAATTGGCAAATGTAAAAAAGGTTTCAAAGAAAAAATTCTTATTTCTTTATTATTATATGTTAATTGTATTTCGTGATTATTTAAGGGAATTACATTTATTAGTTTGGGTAACAAGATATTTATTTTAAGGCATCTATATTAAATGGCAATTCGCCGTTTTGACAAAGTGTCCAATTTGCCATAAGTTCTTCGTAATGTATTTCAATCCAAGCTTGAATTAATTTTATTTTATTTTTGGGTAATTCCCCATTTAAAATATCACCACTTTGAATAGAAAATGTGGCTTCTAGTTCTTGATAATAAACGTGAATATGTGGTGGGTTGTGCTCTAAGGGGGCAAAATACATTCTAATAATTAAACCATAAAACATAGAAATTGTGGGCATAGATTTTACTTTATTTTATTAACAATAGCTTTGGCAACTTGTATCCCCCCTTTAATAAAATTTATTTCTGTAATACCTTCGTAATAACCGCTCAAATGCAAAATATTATAAGCATTTTTAAGATAGTTTTGCATTTCAAAATCTTTCATTTCAGAAAATTTTTGTTTAAAATCGTTCACATTGAGTCTTAGATGAGGTTTTTTAACAATTGGATTATTTTTTAGCTTTAAATATTCTTCTAAAGCTAATAAAACACCATTATAAGCTGTGCCACAAGCCATTTTTGTATATTTAATATCACGATAAAACATACCGTTTTTATCGGCTTTGGTAGCTAAAATTTCTTCAGCGTTTTTAATATAACGCATCGATTCTTTATAGATGGGATTGGTGGTTGAACGCATAAATCTTAGTTTATATTAAATATTTTTTTGAACTTAATACTTGATTAAGCAAAATTAGCTATTTTTTTTTAATAATTCAAATTTTAAAAAAATAAAATATAATAT
>JASGCT010000139.1 GCA_030053915.1 Alphaproteobacteria bacterium | reverse complement strand
GGATTTAAAAATTTTAAAAGATTTAGAATAAATTTACTCTTCTATTATGGGAAACTAAAATTGGTCCCACAAACTTTATAGTTATGCCAATTAAATTTATTTGAGTTATTTATTTAAGTATATAATTTAGATCATTAAAATTATTAAAAAAATTATTTACCCCGTAGGTACTTAAATATGTTTTACAACGTTGGCCTCTTGTAGAACCAATAAATTTAATATTGGCTTTAATTGCTGATAAGTAGTCAGTTTCAGTATCTCCTATGAAATAATCTGCTGAATATTTCTTAAGAATTTCAAATTTATTTTCTATTAAATTTTTATGCTTAACAACATATATTTTTGAAAAATAATTTATGAGATTAAACCTATTTATACTCTGCCTAAGTATCAATAAATTGTTTCGAGCAGTAAGTAAATATAACTTAATGTTTTTTTTGTTACATATATTGCTAAAATCATAAAAGTCTGGAAATACATTATCCAGGTATGATATTTCTATGTTTTCAATTTTATTAATCCAAATTTCATTTATTTTTTGGGTATAATATTCATTTATTCCTAAATGAATTAAAGCCTGTTTAGTTGAATTACCTAATTTTTTAAGTTCCCACCAATTATTTAAAAAATTGTTCATGACATTATCTTTAATCAATCCTTGGAATTCGTTTTGTTGAAGTATAATACGTAATAAATTAGTTTGTTTATTTTTGCAACTTATTATAGTTCCGTCAAGGTCTAAAAAAATTTTCATAATAAACTACATTAAATATTCAACATATTGTCGTGTTACAAATCTTTCTGATTTATTATTTGAGAATAAATTATTGGGATTTTTATCCCATAAAATGTATAACATGGCGTTAAAAAAATCGTATCCATAAGCGTAAGACAATGGAGTACCTGCCCCTAATCGAGGATTCATATCAGTTACAGCCCAATCATCATTTAGGCGCATTACTTGAAAACAAAAAGAATGTAAATTTAGGTTTTTAGCCAATTGCAGTGCTATTTCCTCTAATTTATTGTCAAAAAAGATTCTTGCTTTTGTACAAACTCCAGATTTTATTTCAATTCGTTCTCTACAAATATATTTAAAATGGTTAAATTTTTTCGAGTACGATACATCTACCGTTATTTCTGGAAGTGAACATATTTCTTGAAAAATAAAATCATTTTTGGCTTGTTCAAAATTTTTTTCATAATCAGCTTTATCAATGATATCAATTTTACTGCCAAAACCACTTAAAGGTTTTTTTAAAATAGAATTTGGCAAATCTGGGGTCGATTCAAGAAATATTTTTGGAGTTTTAATACCCAATGAATTTAAAAAATAATAAGATTCTAATTTACTATGGCATATTGCTGCGATATGCGGGTCTTTAACTTGCAAGCATACATTTTCTTTAAGCATATTATTTTTATACAACTTTGATGCTATTAATACTTCTAAATCAATAAAAGGAATGTAAGTATCAATATTATGTTCATTTATTATTTTTAATATTTCATTTTCAAATTTTGGGTTATTACTTTTATTAACTTGTATATGCTTGTCAGATAGTAGGCTGCTTGTAACTAAATGAGGTGGGTTGATATCGGTTGAAATAATATAACAATTTGTATCAAGATTTCTTCTTATAGCTTGAATAGTAGCAAAAGCACTAGCTGTTCCAGCCGAGCCTATTAAAATGTTTCTATCGATATTATTTTGTGTATTCAATTTCTTCTTTTTTTATATTTTAAAAACTCTTGATAATCTCTGATATAATCTTGTTTCGAAAACTCTTGTGATGCTAGTACTAAGCAGATGCTACCGGATGAAAAGGCTTTCATTTCGCGCCAGATACCTGCTTTAATATGCAAGGCTTGGGCTGGATTATTTAAAAAAACTTCTTTTTGAGTGTTACCATCGTCTAAGACGAAGGTAAAAGAACCGCTGGCTGCTATCACAAATTGTTCTAATTCGTAATGCCCATGTCCACCCCGTTCGGCGCCATGAGGCACATCGTATAAATAATAAACTCGTTTTACTTCAAACGGTATTGTTTGACAATTTTCAATGACAGTAATATTGCCAGCTTGGTTATGTATTTTTGGTAATTCAATTAATTGACAATCGGCAACCTCAATCATTTTTTATAAATTTAAATTCATCAAAATTCCAGATATAATCTTCTGCATCAAAATAACTATCCGAAACGATTAACGCCAAAGCATTGGTAGAAAAATTTTCTAAACTTCGCCAGTATAATGGTGGTACATATAAGCCGTAATACGATCTATTTAACGAAAATTTTAATTCTTCATAGCCATTATGAAGTATGACATCAAAACTACCCGATAAGGCTACAATAAACTCTTGTTGTGCTTTAAAAGCATGACTGCCACGTACTTCGCCACCAGGCACATCGTATATCCAATAAGTCCGTTTAATTTTGAATGGCAACTGATTAGGATACTCAAAAAAAGTTAAATTCCCCCTTGGGTCGTGAATTTTGGGTAAATCTAAAATTTTGGGTAAAAGTTTCATATTATTTTTTAAAAATCTTTTGCAAATATACATAAAATTTTAAAAAAACATCTCCGTTTTTTAAAATAAAGTTTTATAGGGCATTGTTTTTCATTAAATTTACTAACGCTTTAATTTTTTTCTGCATCCTAGCTCTATCTTCTGGTGTATATTGAATTTGGTTCTTTAATTTTTCTTGGTAACGTTCTAAAATGGCATCTTCTTTCATTTTTTGATAATCTGGCTCTTCGTGCATTATTTTCATATTCATGAGTTTGTTTACAAACATTTTTATTCTTAAAGTGAGTTTTGTTTATTACCATAAGTAATTACCTTCTTAACCAATGGTTTTGCTTATGCTTTCATTAACCTTTTAATGGGTAGGTTGCGTTGCAATTCTTTTCTTATTAGCACCTTTAAAAACTTTTGTTTAATTTTAAATATAATTACTAAAAT
>JASGCT010000065.1 GCA_030053915.1 Alphaproteobacteria bacterium | reverse complement strand
AGTAACAATATGTGCCACTTGATTTTTAGTATATTTTTCTACCACATAATTTAAAACTTTTTGTCGTCCTTCATCGTCAAAATCGGTATCTATATCAGGCATTTCGTTTCTGTCGGGATTTAAGAATCGTTCAAAAAGTAATTTATATTTTATGGGGTCGATGTTAGTAATTCCTATGCAATAGGCTACAACACTGCCACCAACCGAGCCTCTACCAGGTCCTACCATAACGCCTATTTCTTTTGCATGTTTTACAAAATCCCAAACAATTAAAAAATAGCCACTAAATTTCATTTTATGAATTATACTTAATTCAAACTGTAACCGTTCTTCAATTTCCGGAGTGGTAATTGGATATTTTAATTTTGACCCTTGTATGGCAAGTTCTTTTAAAAATTGAAATTGATTTTCGGTAACAGAATTATAAATTTTAAAGGCATCCGGAACTTCATAAACCGGTAACATGATCTCCTTTACTAAATTTAAGGACTTTATTTTATCAACAATTAAATTAGTGTTATCGATAGCTTCAGGAATATCTTGAAATAAATGAGCCATTTGTGCTGGTGTTTTAAAATAAAATTCCTCGTTTGGGAACTTAAATCGCCGTTTAGTATCGGTCTTTTCACCATCTAAAAAATCATCCATACCCGGTGTATTTTGTTTTTCACCCGTGTTTACACACAATAAAATATCATGTCCATCGGCATCGTCTTTATCGATATAATGACTATCATTGGTAGCAATTACTTTTACATGGTATTTTTTAGCGAACTTAAGTAACACCTCATTCACTTGATTTTGTTCTTTTAAGGAATGCCGTTGAAGTTCAATATAATAATCTTCACCAAAAATATTTAACCACCATTCAAATTCTTTTTCGGCTTCGGCTTCTGATTTTTCAAGAATATATCTTGGAACAATAGCCCCCAAACAACAGGTAGTGGCAATCAATCCTTGATGATATTTTTCAATGAGCGACTTGTCTATCCTTGGGTATTTATCATAATAACCTTCAATAAATCCTAATGAGTTCATTTTAACTAAATTTCGATAGCCTTCTTCATTTTTAGCTAATAATAACTGATGGTAACGTTTATCTTTTAAGGGACGAGAAAAAGATTTTATAAATCGGTCTTCGGTTATATAAAATTCACAACCAATAATTGGTTTTATCTTGGGCTCTACGATATCTTTACCATTCTCGTCTTTACCAATCACCTTTACATAGTCTTTTTTCCACGCCTCTGCAACAAATTTAAAAACCCCAAACATATTGCCATGATCGGTAATAGCCACTGCTGGCATGTTATTTTCAAGGGCTTTTTTATATAATTTATCAATACTACTCGCACCATCTAAGAGCGAATATTGCGTATGGTTATGTAAATGAGAAAATTGAATCACCTGCAAAGGTTCATTAAAAAAACAATATAAAAAAATATTTAACTAAAAAAATTTTTCAACATTAAAATTCTTAGTCAAAAAGCTCTGTTTCTTTAGGGTATTTATTTTTATTAAATATAAAATAATTTTTATCAATAGGAATATTGAATTTAAAGGATTTTATATATAAAATGTTATAATTTTTAGCTTTATCGATAATTTTAACCTGGGTTAATAAATGGGTAGTTTTATTTAAAGAAAATTCAATAGTTGAAATATTTTTCCTTGTATCAATAGGCGTTAAAATAATAATATCTAACGGGCTGGCATTAGGTGTTTTAAATTTAATAATAAAATCACCTTTATAATTACCAGAAAAAATGCTTTGGGGGTTTAAAGATGGGTCGCTATCTTCAACGCTAACTTTTGTAATTGAACTTACACCATCGTAATTATAAATAAATTTGCCATCACAAATAATTTCGGCTGCTTTTTCTTTTAAAAAATAGAGATTACCTTTTGCATAAAAATCAAAATTTTTTTCAGCAATTAATTGATTTTTAATAGAAAAAGATTTTAAAGAGGCTTGTATTTTAGTTCCCGAAGATTTTTTGAAGTTCTCGCTAAAATTATTTAATAACATGACCGCTTTGGGGTCAGAGTTTTGACTAAATAATTGATAGTTACAAATAATAACTGAATAAAATAATAAAAATGTAATTTTAAATAGTTTCATGTGTAAATTTGTTCAAGTTAATATTTTTTTGTTGTTTTTTTTAAATTTATGAGATTTAATGTATTTTTTTTATATATTTGCTGTGATCATTGCGGATGTAGCTCATTTGGTAGAGCATCAGCTTCCCAAGCTGAGGGTGGCCGGTTCGAGCCCGGTCATCCGCTCTGTTTAAATTTAAAAGCATTAAAGTCATTTTTTCTTTTTTGATTCCTCTTGATACTGACGATATTTTAAATTTATTAAATCGGTATATTGTTCAAAATCTAAAGACTTACCAATAATTTTTTTGTTTTTATCGATTAAGAAAAAGGTAGGTGTAGAACTTATGGCATAAGATTGTCTAATATTTCTACCTTTTTGAGCTTCGGCTTGCTCGTCTATATCGGGTTCATAACCATTATACCAATCATATAATTTATGTTCATTAATAAATTCTTTCCATATTTTTAAGTCATTATTTCTATTCATATTCATGGTTAAAATGGCTACGCCTTTCTCTTTCCAAAGTGCTTTATAAAACGAATCTGCTCGTGGTACTTGTGTTCTACAATGACCGCAGGTTGGATCCCAAAATATCACAAAAATTAAATCATTTTTAATATCATATAATGAAAATTTCTTACCTGCAGTATCTGTTAAAACTATGGGTGCCGCTGTTGTTCCTACATAATTTCCAAACAACTTAAAATAATTTTCTCGAACGTTTTTTCTCGATTCAGGGGTTACTAAAGTTGTATCGCCTTTAGAAAAATAATTTTCATATAAAAAAACAAAAACTTTATCTTGACCTAAATATTTAGGCACCCAATATTTATTAGTAAATCTATTTAAAAAAAACGAATACATTTCTTTATTAGAACGCGCAAATGCCATCATATAACGAATTTCTTTAATAATGGAATCAGGATCGGGTGAGACAATTTTATTATAATATTCGTCTAATTTATCTTCAAAAAAAGGTGTATGAAGTAAACTTGGGTCGTTAAAATAGGTGTCGTCCCAAAAATGTTCTTTAACATATCGATATGGATATGCAGAATCTAATTTACCGTTAACAAGCGGTAGGGTAGTTGGTACATCGGGGCGTTTCATCACGTTGAATAACCGAGCTAAGAATGATTCAGGGTTTTCAATGCAAATTTTTTCACGATACATTTTAATATCTTTGTCAATTTGTTGATACTCAATCGACAATTTTTGACGCCTGGCATTTGAATCTGGAAATAACCCTGCTTCAGTAAAGGCGCGTTCTAAATTTGATATATTTTGTGTTCGTTCCTTGATATAGTCGTTATAATTCTTAAATAAGTCATTATCTAAAGATCCTAACACAATTTGTGGAACATTGGGTATAGTATCGGCTAAAATTGAAAAATCTTGGTCAGATCCTATTAAAAAATCTTCAAGTTTTGTTAAGGCTGGTGTTACAATAAAATAAACACCTTCAACGTAAGAATTTTTACCTTTCAAGGCACCATTGCCTTGTTGATCTAATTCTAAAGAATCTTGTACAATAAGTTTTTTTTCGTAGTAAGTGCCTAAAAAAACACGCTTATTGGCTAAACTTGGAATACTCACTTTTATATCATGACCACTTGCAATAGGAGCATTTTGAGCCAAACAATAATTTGAAACCAAAATAAATAAAAAGACATTAATAAATTTCATAATTAATTTTTTTTGCAAAATTAAATAAATATTTCTTAATATTTTCTTAAAATTAACTTAAATTTGCAAATTGTTATAAAAAATGATAACTTTAGATAAATCTTTAGAAGTATTAGCTGTTTGTTTTGGCATAATTGCTGTATGGCTTAATAAAAATGAAAGTATTTGGGGCTTTATAGTTGGAATTTTAAATACCACGATGTATATGTTTATATGTTTTAAAAGTGGTTTAATTGGCGAATCTATTGTTAATACTTACTATACTATTACGAGCATCTATGGAATCTATTTATGGCAAAAAAAAACACCTCACAATAACATAAAATTACAGATAACTAAATCAACTAAAAAAGAATTATACACGCAATTTTTATTTTTTTTAACCTGTTTTATTCTTTTATATTTAATAATTTCATACTTTAAAAAATATTTTTTTGCTAACGCTTTGCCTCTATTTGATAGTTTTTGTAGCGCAACCGCTTTTACGGGCATGTGGTTATTAGCTAAAAAGAAACTTGAAAATTGGTTATGGTGGATTGTAACGAATATTTTTTCTATAGCTTTGTTTTATATTAAAGGGTATCAAATAACAACAATCCAATATTTAGTATTTTTAATTATAGCAGTAAAAGCTTATTTAAATTGGCAAAAATTATTAAAAATACAGTAAATTCATGGTAAAAAAAATTTGTATTGTTGGACCTGAATGCACCGGAAAATCTTCCTTAAGTTCACAATTAGCAACCCATTATAATACCTTATTTGCTCTTGAATATGGTAGAATTTTTTTAGAAAATAATGATAAAAAAATTTCAAATAACGATTTAATTTATATAGGGAAACAGCAATTAAACATCGAAATGGAACTATTAAATAACCCTAATATTTTTAATAAGCAATTTGTGTTTTTTGATACAGGAATGTGGACTATGAAAGTATGGTTTGAATGGGTTTTTGACGCTTGCCCAACGTTTATTTTAGATGCAATTAACGCTATAAATTATGATGCATATCTTTTATGTTACCCTAATTTACCTTGGGAATCAGATGGTATTCGAGAATGTTTTGATTTTAACGAACGAGTAAAAATTTATCAATGCTACCTTGATATTGTAATAAATACCAACAAACCATTTGTTTTAATTAATAGTTCTTATAACCGATATAACCAAGCCTTACAATTTTTGAATCATTATTTTTAAAAAACAGATTCATAAAATCCAAAGCAACAAACTTAAAGGTTGAAAGATAATGCTTTTTAAATGGCAATAATAAGCTATTTTTTATTTTAAGGTCTCAAAAAGTTTATCGTAAGTATTAAATTTAGCATCATAATCGTTAAAAAGTTTGTCATCGACACCGCGGTATTTATCACGTAGTTTTTCGCATAATTCAGCTAAAAAATTACAAGAGTTTCTTTCAATAGCTTTGGCTTGACGGTCTTTAGTATCCATTTTTTGAACTAAAGATAACGATTTTTCAAACCAATCAATACAAACTTTGGCTTGGGCAATAATTTGGTCGTTAAGCTGTTTGTTTTCATTTTGAATGGGTTCTGTTTCAGCTTTTCTATTATCTGTAAGTTTTTTCTTTTTAGCAGGGTCTTTTTCAGTAATAGGATTCGAATTTATTTCTCGCATTTTACGAACATTTTCATAAAATTTAGAATCTAATTCATCAAGTTGTGTTTTATTATAACCGCCTAAGCTATAAATCGTTAACAAATTGTTGGGATTTTTATTAAAAGCTAATTGTAAACAGTCAAAGGCTTTCTTTTTATAAGCATTTAATTCCTCATTTGTTAAGTTTGGGTTTTTATCTTTGGCATTAATAAAAAATTCATAAAATTGCAAGAGTGATTTCTCATCGAGTTTATTTTTGTTACTTAACTCGTTATAAAGTTCATCGACATATTTTATGTCGTCACTTTTTGTTTTATAAATATAATCGAATTTATATGCATCCCAGTCGTCATTAGGAAGCTTTTTTTCTGCTATAGATATATATTTTATAAACTCGGTTCTGTCTAATTTATCGGCTGTATAGACTAAAATAAAATTGAACATATTTTTTAATTCGCTTTCATTATCATAATTATCATCAATTAATTTTTTCATAGTCATAAATGCCTCTTCGTATTTTTTTTGATTTTGACAAGAATAAGCAATAAAAATATAGGCTAAGGTATCATAAGCTGTTCTGGGCAAAGGCGTTAAACCATTTTTAAACATGATGGTACTATATTCTAAACTTTTTCTAAAATTTGTTTCCACGTCTTCCCATTTTTGTTCGTCATACGATTTTCTACCATCAGCTGAATAATGTTGATAGACATCGTATAATGGCTGGGTAAATCCTACTGATTTCATAAATTTAAGGGTGTCATCAGCCTCAATGTAAGTGTTTAGTTTTTTTAACATATCATCAAAGGTAAGTGGATAATTCGCTTTTTCTTTTTCATCTTGGCTTAATGTATAAGCAATAGCTAAGTCGTAAAATAAGGCTTCTGGTGATTTTTCGTATTTTGTGGGATTTTTAGTTATCATTTTGTCGAATTCTTTTTTAGCCGATACTGGTTTTTTCTGAAAAAATAATACGAGTTGAATTTTGTCAAAATCAGACTGGGCAAATGTAAACAAGGTACTCAAAAAGAGTATTGCAAAAGTAAAAATTTTCATATAATTATTGTTTTAAATTTAATTATTTATATTATTATCATCATTTATCTCGGCATTAAATTCTGGTTCTATGGGATTATTGTCTTCGATTTGTTCGGGGGTATTTTCAAGGACTTCTATATCATCTTTAATTTTGGAGATAGCGGCAATTGAATCGTGGTCGTTTAATTTAATTAAAATGACACCTTGTGTATTTCTTCCAGACTCTCTAATATTCAAAACAGGGGTTCGAAGTGTGATCCCAGATGTGCAAGTTATTACAAGGTCATCTTTTTGGGTTACGTCTAAAATTCCAATTAGATTGCCAATTTTGTCATTAACAGAAATGGTTTTAACGCCTACACCACCGCGATTTGTAACACGATATTCTTCAATCAAAGTACGTTTGCCAAAGCCTTTGGTACTTACAACTAAAACGGTTTGTTGAGGGTCTGATTTATCAATTGTAATCATACCAATAACTTCATCGTCATTTTCCATTCTAATTCCAATAACACCAATGGCACCGCGGCCAGTATCGCGTACATATTCTTCAGGAAAACGAATACATTTACCGGATTTTACTGCCATAAGTACCTCCATCTTACCATCTGTAAGACGTGCTGCTAACAGTTCGTCTCCTTCAACAACGGTTAAGGCAATGATACCATTGACTCTTGGGCGGCTAAAATCTTTTAATAAGGTTTTTTTAATAGTTCCATTCTTGGTACAAAGGCAAATATAATGTGAACTTAAAAATTCTTCATTTTCAAATTCTTCAATATCAATAACGGCTTTAACCTTATCGTCTTGTGGAATTTGAATTAAGTTTTGAATAGGGCGGCCTTTGGTAGATTTTTCACCTTCTGGAATTTGATAAACTGGAAGCCAAAAGCATTTCCCTTTTTCGGTAAAGAAGAGCATGGTGCCATGTGTAGAGGCAATAAATAGTTGTTCGATATAGTCTTCTTGTTTGGTTTTTGAGCCCATGGCGCCACGTCCACCTCTTTTTTGAAGTCTATACTCAGAAACAGACGTTCTTTTGATATATCCTAAATGCGAAATTGTTACAACGACATCTTCTTTTTCAATAAGGTCTTTAATATTCATTTCATCAACAAGGTATTCAATTCTGGTTCTACGCGCATCACCAAATTTTTCTTTTACTTCAAGAAGTTCCTTTATAATTAAATCGTACCTTAACTTCTCATTACCTAATAATTCTTGAAGTCCAGCGATTGTTTTCATCAACTCATCATATTCGGCTTTTATTTTATCGCGTTCCATGCCTGTTAAACGTTGTAAGCGAAGTTCTAAAATGGCTTTGGCTTGAATATCATCAATGCCCCAGCCGGCGTTAATAAGTTGCATTTTGGCTTCATCGGGATTAACGGATGCACGAATAAGTTTTATAACCTCATCAAGATGATCTAAGGCAATTAAATATCCTAATAAAATATGGGCTTTTTCTTGAGCCTTCTTAAGTAAATATTGAGCTCGTCTGATTACCACTTCCATTCTAAACTCAATAAACTCTTGAATAAGATTTTTTAAATTTAAAATTTTAGGACGACCTTTAGAAAGCGCCACATTGTTGATACCAAAACTGGTTTGCAGTTCTGTGAATTTAAATAATTGATTGACTATAATTTGAGAGATAGCATCTTTTTTAAGTTCTATGACGATACGGGTGCCTTCGCGTTTATTACTTTCGTTATTAACGTTAGAGATGCCTTCAATAATTTTATCGTTTACAAGTTGTCCTATTTTATCTGTTAATAAGTCTCGATTTACTTGATAGGGGGTTTCGATGATAACTATTTGTTCGCGTCCATTTTTTAGAGTTTCGATGGTAGTAACACCACGAACAACAACGCGGCCTCGTCCTGTTAAAAATCCTTGTTTTACGCTTTCCATGCCATAAATTACGCCACCTGTTGGAAAATCGGGTGCTTTAATAAAGTTCATCAGTTCTTCTATAGTTATCTCTTTATTTTCGATATAGGCTAAGCAACCATCAATGACCTCCGAAAGGTTGTGGGGTAACATATTTGTTGCCATACCCACAGCTATACCAGAGGAACCATTAACTAGTAGTTGTGGAATTCGAGTGGGTAATAAGGTTGGCTCTTCAAGGGAGTCATCGAAATTAAGTTGAAAATTAACGGTATCCTTATCAATATCTTCAAGCATTGCTTCGGCAAATTTTTCAAGTCGGGCTTCGGTATAACGCATTGCGGCTGGGGGGTCGCCATCTTGGTTACCAAAATTTCCTTGTCCGTCAACCATAGTATAACGCATGGTCCAGTCTTGTGCCATTCTTACTAAGGTATCATAAATTGCTGAATCGCCATGCGGGTGATATTTACCCATTACTTCACCGACAATTCTAGCGGCTTTTTTATAGGGTTTATTGCTATGGTTACTTAGTTCGTTCATCGCAAAAAGTACACGACGGTGCACCGGTTTAAAACCGTCTCTAACATCAGGCAAGGCTCGTCCAACAATAACCGACATGGAGTAGTCAATATAGGCGGTTTTCATTTGCTCTTCAATATTAACGTCTTGAATTCTGTCGAAGTCATTTGTGGATTCTAGGATTATTTTTTCTTCCATAGTATTTTAAATAAAATTAATGAGTGCCAAAGGTACAACTTTTTTTTGAAGTAATATTAAAAATTTATTAACATTTTAGTTATGAACGGGTGGGGGACCGGGTGGCAGTTGTGGCGTCCAAATTTCGGTACCTTTTCTTTGTAAAAACTCTTCTTTAATTTTGGTAATTAACTGGGGTTTTTCATACAAGTCAATCATGGTTAAGGCAAGGGCTTTGGAGGCATAAATTAAGCCTTTATGACCGATTGTGTTTTTCCCACCGCAAGCCACAACAACCCATGAATGCCAAGGAGCACCTTTAGGAGCAGTGGTAACTGTAAGTGAAATTTCTGGAACAATATAGCTAATATCGCCTACATCTGTAGAACCACCTTCTGGCGTTTCGTTAGTTTTTTTAATTGGGTGAATATTGCCATCGATTCCTTTAAATGGTTCTCCATAAGCGGTCATAATTTTATTAGCAAAATCTAATTCATTTTGATTATAAGTTATTGGTCCTAAAAGTTCTAAATTTTTTTGAAGGGTATTTGCGCCTGTTTCGTTGATAAGAATTTCATAAAGACCGCTATTAAGTTTAATATTATAATCAACACCAGCCATAAGTGCCGCGCCTTTAGCTATATCAAAAACACGTTTTTCTACGTCTTTTACACCGTTTCGTTTACTATCTCTTATCCAAAGCCAAACTTTTGATTCGTTAGGGATAACATTAGGCGCACCGTCAATGGGGCGATAAACATAGTGCATACGAACACTTGGTTTAATATGTTCTCGTAAAAAATTTATACCAACATTAAAAAGTTCAGCGGCGTCTAAAGCACTACGTCCATTCCAGGGGTCGTATGCGGCATGTGCGGATTTTCCTATAAATTCAAAATTATAATCAACAACGGCTTGGCTACTTTGCATACTAGCGGCAATTTCATCCGAAGGGTGCCAATCTAAACAAACGTCCAAATCGTTAAATAAACCTGCTTTAGCCATATAAACCTTGCCAGCCTTATCTTCTTCGGCTGGTGTGCCATAAAACCGAATAGTTCCTTTGAGTTTACCTGTTTGTATAAGTTCTTTAATGGCTATTGCAGCTCCTAAACTTGCTGCCCCGAACATATTATGACCACATCCGTGTCCGTTTTTACCATTTTTTAAGGCTTGTGGGAAGGGTGTGGTATCCTGAGACAATCCTGGCAGGGCATCAAATTCTCCCATAATGCCAATTATGGGTTTTCCAGAACCATATTCAGCTACAAATGCCGTGGGAATTTCAGCTACACCTAAAGTAACCTTAAAGCCATTCTTAATCGCAAAATCTGACAATGATTTAGATGATTTATTTTCTTGCATGGCTAATTCGGCAAATTGCCAGATACTATCACTGATTGAAGTTAGGGACAATTGAAGTTTTTCAACAATATCTATAGCATCTTGTTTTACGGCTGATTTTTGGCCATAAGAAAAGAGTACCAACAAAAACAACATAAAAAAAGTTAAAATACGCATATATTATATATTAAAATTAAAAAACCATCGTATTATTATTTGCAAATAAATTTATTAAATATTAGATAAGTTCCGCATTTCATTTTAAACAAAGATAAAACAAATAATTTAAATAAAAAAATATTTTTTATCTTAGCAACAGCAGTTCACGATATTTTGGTAAATCCCATAGTTGGTCATCAACTAATCCTTCTAATTTATCGGTATGGTATCTGATTACGTCAAAATAAGTATTTTTAATATCTTCGTATTGTTGGGCTTTAAGGGTTAAGTTTTCGGTATGATTAGCCGATTTTCTGGCTTCTACCATATTAAATACATTGTTTTTTACTTTTCCTATATTTAAGCTCAATTCTTCAAGGAGTTTGATTTGTTCTTGGTGTTCTATTCCAAGTCTTTTTAACCCTTCTACATTTTCAAGCACAATATTTTGATATTTAATGGCTTGTGGAATAACATGATTTAAGCATAAATCGCCCATAATTCTACCTTCGATTTGTACTTTTTTGATATATTTTTCTAATTCAATTTCGTAACGAGCTTCTAATTCGTTATGACTAAGAATATTATGTTTTGAAAATAAATCTTTTACAGAATCTCTTTTCATTATTTCTAAAGCGGCTGGGGTAGATTTAACATTTGGTAAGCCGCGTTTTTCGGCTTCATCGTGCCAATTATGGCTATATCCGTCTCCTTCAAAAATAACATTTTTACTTGCTTTGATATAAGATTGTATCGTTTGTAAAATTGCTAATTCTTTTTTATCGCCTTTCTCAATTTTTTGATTTACTTCTTCATAAAATTTTGAAAGTGTTTCGGCTACAATGGTATTTAAAACCATCATTGGATACGAACAATTAGCTGAAGATCCTACTGCCCTAAATTCAAATTTATTTCCAGTAAAAGCAAATGGTGAGGTTCGATTTCTATCGGTATTATCTAAAATTACTAGAGGTATATTTTTATGAATATCAAGTTTATGGATGGTGTCATCTTGGTCGTCTAATTGATTGCTAGCTTTGCTTTCTAAATCTTTTAATAACTTGCTAAGATATTTTCCAAGGAATACCGATATGATTGCGGGAGGGGCTTCGTTGGCACCTAAGCGATAGTCGTTGCCAGCAGAAGCGATTGAAGTTCTTAAAATTTCGGCATAATCGTGAACTGCTTTAATTACATTTACAAAAAAAGTAAGGAACATTAAATTGCTTTTAGGCGTTTTACCAGGTGAGAGTAAATTTATTCCGGTATCGGTTGCCAAACTCCAATTATTATGTTTACCACTTCCGTTGATTCCGGCAAAGGGTTTTTCGTGAAATAGAACCTTTAAATTATGTCGTCTGGCAATTCTAGCCATTAAATCCATTAAAACTAAATTATGATCTACGGCTAAATTTACTTCTTCAAAAATTGGGGCGCATTCGTATTGTCCAGGCGCTACTTCATTATGTCTTGTTTTAAGTGGAATACCAAGTTTATAGGCTTCATTTTCAAAATCGAGCATAAAAGAATAGACTCTTGATGGGATGCTACCAAAATAAAAATCTTCAAGTTGTTGTCCTTTAGCAGGTGCAGCGCCTAAAACGGTTCTACCACATTGTATAATATCAGGTCTTGCTGAACATAAACCAGCATCAATTACAAAATATTCTTGCTCCCAACCAAGTGTAGCAATAACTTTGGTTACATTTTTATCAAAAAAACTACATACATCAACAGCGGCTTTGTTTAAAAAATCTATGGACTTTAATAAAGGCGCTTTATAATCTAAAGACTCACCGTTGTAAGAAATAAAAATGGTTGGAATACAGAGCGTTTTTCCAAAGCCATTATCAATAATAAAAGCTGGGGATGACGGGTCCCATGCGGTATATCCTCGGGCTTCAAAAGTGGCTCTTAAACCGCCACTTGGAAACGAAGAAGCATCTGGTTCTTGTTGTATAAGAGCGGCACCGTCAAATTCCTCTATAGCCGAACCATCGCTTTTTAAAGTAAAAAAGGAGTCGTGTTTTTCTGCAGTAGTGCCGGTTAATGGTTGAAACCAATGTGTATAATGGGTTACGCCTTTTTCTTCAGCCCAACTTTTCATGCCCACAGCAATTTGACCAGCCGATTCGATGTCGATTTTTTTTCCATTATTTACGCTATTTTTTAAACTTTTATATGCTACTTCGTTTAAATATTCACGAGCGGTTTTAAGTGTAAAAACGTTTTCTGCGAAAATACTTGTAATTTTAGTTGTATTTTCTATAGTTTTTTCTTCAAATTTATTAGCCAAATTTGTTAAAGCATGTAACCTTTGATTCATAATATTTTAATTTGAAACAAAGGTAAATATTTTTTTTTTAATTTTTTGTAAAAAAAGAAAGTTTTAAAAAAAAATCATACATTTTTTTAAAAATTTATTTAAATTTTGGTGTATTTTGTAAAAAAGATGTGTTTTTTGTACAAAAAGCT
>JASGCT010000138.1 GCA_030053915.1 Alphaproteobacteria bacterium | reverse complement strand
GTATTTGTATCATTTTTATAAGTTTAAATTAAAAAAAATCAACCCACATCAAAAATAACTAAAATAACTATTTTGTTATTATTTTATTTTTCCATCAATCTAAACACTAGAGGGGTTCTAAAAATTAAAATTCTAAAAACTGTATCCCTTAAAAACCAATAAAGAAATCAATTTTTAGAACCCACCTATAGTACAACAAGAATTTGTATTCTAAAAAGGGGGGGCTTACTTTTTTCAAAAGTGAAAAATTGCAAAAATTTGTATTGAAAATTCAAAAAAAATGGAAGTTTTTGATTTTTATCGGACAACAGTGATTATATTCCATAAAGATAGATATTTAATGAACACAAAACAGTTTTAATTTTGCAATGAATAGAATATAATTCATTATTTAACTAAAAATTTTATTCACATATTTTTTTATATTTATAAGAAAATTAATAATTTTTATGTATTTTTGCATTTAAAACTTAAAAATCAATGAAAAATATTTCTAATTTATGGGTTATAATCCCTATATATAATGAAGCATTAAATATTAAATCTGTAATTAAAGAATGGAGCGAAGCCCTAGATTTATTGGAAATTAAGAGTACATTATGTTTGTTGAATGATGGTAGTAAAGATAATTCGTTAGAAGTATTAAAAGAATTAGAAAGTCAATATTCAAATATTATTATTATAGATAAATCCAATACTGGTCATGGTCAAACTTGTTTGCTTGGTTACAAATATGCTTTGGAAAAAGGAGCTGATTACGTATTACAAATAGATAGTGACGGACAATGCGATCCAATTTATTTCAAAAATTTTATACCGTTTATTGAGCCTACTAAAAGTGTTTATGGTTATAGATATAAAAGAGAAGATGGCGGGCACCGACATTTTATAAGTTTTTTTGTGCCAATATTTACATTTTTATCTACTGGTTTTTGGGTTAAGGATCCTAATGTACCGTATAGAGTTATACCAAAATCTATTTTAGAAAAATTTGTTTATGAAATTCCCAACGATTTTATTTTAGTTAATATTTTAGTATCTGTTTGTTGTAAAAAATACGCAACTATTAAATGGGTTCCTATTATTTTTAGAGATAGAAAATTAGGAACGCCTTCGGTTAAAAATTTCAAATTTGTGAATCATGCCTTTAAATTAGTATCGCAACTAAATTCCTTTATTAAAAAAATAAAATAATGTATGATTTTTTAATTGTTGGGTCTGGTTTTTTTGGTTCAGTTTGTGCATATGAACTTAATAAGATAGAGAAAAAATGTTTAATTATTGATAAAAGGCGTCATTTAGGCGGTAATGTTTATACCGAAAATTGCGATGGGATTCAAGTACATAAATATGGACCACATATTTTTCATACGAATGATAAAGATATTTGGAATTACATCAATCAGTTTGCTGAATTTAATAATTACATTCATAATATTACTACAATTTCACATGGCAAAATGTATAATATGCCATTTAATATGAATACATTTAATCAAATTTGGAATACCAAGACACCAATTGAAGCCCAAAATAAATTAGCGGAACAGATTAAAAATCATAAAAATACGCCCCCAAATAATTTAGAGGAGCAAGCCTTAGCTTTAGTTGGTAAAGATATTTATGAATTATTAATTAAGGGTTATACTGAAAAGCAGTGGGGATGTAAAGCAACCGAATTACCCAGTTTTATTATTAAAAGGTTGCCATTAAGATTTACATATAATAATAATTATTTCTCAGATAGGTATCAAGGGATTCCGATAGGTGGTTATACTCAAATATTTGAGAAACTAACTCGGAATATTGAGGTAAAATTAGATACGGATTATTTTGAAAATCGTTTATATTTTAATAGTATTGCTGATAAAATCATTTATACTGGTAAAATTGATGAGTTTTTTGATTATAATTTGGGAACTCTTGAATACAGGTCTTTAAGATTTGATACTGAACGTTTGGAAATTGAAAATTTTCAGGGCAATGCACAAGTAAACTATAATGATACTGAAATTCCATTTACAAGGATTGTTGAGCATAAACATTTTGAATTTGGCACTCAAAATTTTACGATAATTACTAAAGAATATCCTCAAAATTGGGACAAGACTAAGGAAGCATTTTATCCTATTAACAACCCTTTAAATCAAAACTTGTTTAAGAAGTATGTAGAACTTTCCCAAAATCATAAGCAAGTTTATTTTGGAGGACGTTTAGCTGAATATCGCTATTATGATATGCATCAAGTTATTGCATCGGCTTTAACATTTTTAAAAAAAATAAAACAATCGGAAATAGTTTAAATGCGAAGGTCTTAGAATAAAGGTAATTTATAACAATTATATTTAAGGGGACTTCTAAAAATCTAAATATTTGATTATCAATATAATATAACGTTTTATTAACAAATTATTTCGTGTCTTTGCGAAACCAAATAAAATGCATGCTTTATGTTAAGTAATCATTATAAAAAAACTGGAAATGTAGGTATGTTTGATTCTGAATTTAATAAACAAGACTTATCCAATATTGAAAATCCTTTAGAGAAAATATTAAATGTAGTAGATTTTGAAATGTTTCGACAAACCTTAGAATCTGGTTTAATCAATGGGGTAAAAAAAAAGCAATGCAGGCTGTAAAAGATACGATGTTGTTATTTTGTTTAAAATTTTAACTTTACAACGATTGTATGGTTTAAGTTATAAACAGGTAGAATATCAAATTATAGATAGAACAAGTTTTAAAACATTCTTAGGGTTATCAAGCGGTGATAAAGTACCCGATGAAAAAACGATATGGTTATTTAGAGAAACTTTGACCAAGGCTGGTTTGGTTGAAAAACTATTTTATGAGTTTAATAAGTACTTAGAAGACAAATCGTTAATTTTTAATGAAGGTAAAATAGTGGATGCAAATTTTACGATAGCTCCCAAACAAAGGAATACCAAGGATGAGAACAAACTAATTAAAGAAGGAAAAGGCAATGAATTATGGAATGATAATAAATATAAAAAGCG
>JASGCT010000064.1 GCA_030053915.1 Alphaproteobacteria bacterium | reverse complement strand
TACATTATTCCAATTGGTGCGGTACAGACTATTAAAAATAGTGATAAAAACAGTAAGAACACACTAAATAATGGTGAGACAGTGTATTGTCTATTAAAATTGTCATTCATAATATTAATTTTTAATTTCTAAGAACAGTTCCTAACGGGATTGCTAATTCTTTTTCATATTTTTTTAATTCAAATTGTAAGTGTAAGGTTTCATTTTGTTCATCTTCGGTTAAATCAGGGTTCTTTAATTTTTGGGTTAAATTATCAAGATATTTTTTAATTTTTTTAATAATATAATGCCTTAAATAATTATCAATTATGAGATGGTGTTTAGCAGCGTCATCTTTTTTACCTAAGAGGTTTTCTTTGTACATAATTTTAGTATTATCATCACCCACATGTTCAATAAGTTCAATAATTTTATCGCGGTCAGTATGCCAATAATTACTTACTTCAATAATTTCAGGCGCTATCATTTTAGCAAGATTCCTAATTGTTTCGTTTTCATGAGTCAATAAAAATTTAAAATTAGGAAAATAATTTTTGGTCATTTCGTTTTTATAAAATTTTATAAAATCAATAAATTCGGGGGTTTCTAAAGGAAATCGTTCTAAACTGTCTAAAATATATTGGGCGGTTGTTACATTATCTTCCCAAATTTCAAAACCATATTCAACTAATAGTGTTAATATTTTTTTTTCATAAGTGCTTTCTTGAGTAACATTTAAAACATTATCTTTTAAAATATTTTGTCTTTCACGGTCTATTTCTACTAAGGTTTCATTAAAATTTTCTTTAGTAACTTTAAATTTTTGATTTTTTGATTGGACTTTTTTGTTTGACATAGAACTTACTAAATTACTAAGTGCTTGATTATCGATTTGTAATTTTTGCGCACATCGATTGATATAATAATCTTGTTTAACAAAATCTGTTAAACGATTCATTTTACTTAGTATTTCGGCTATTTGATTAACAAGTTGGTTTTTAGCATTAATGTCATTTTCAACTTCTTGGAGATGTAAATCTATCATAAAGAATATAAAATCTTTTTTATGTTCATGTATATAAGATTTAAAACCTTCAGCACCAACATTTCCTACAAAACTATCTGGATCTTCGGGTTCGGGCAAAAGGACTAAATGAACATTCATGGCTTCTTCAATGGCTAAATCCAGTCCGCGAACTGCAGCTTTAATTCCAGCTGGATCGCCATCATAAATGATAACAATATTCTTAGTAAATTTTTTAATGAGGTTTAATTGATTTGCCGAAAGCGCTGTACCACTGCTTGACACGACATTCTCGATACCTGCTTGGTGTAAGCGAATTACATCGGTATAACCTTCAACCAATATACATTCGTCTTGCTGAATGATAGGTTGACGTGCCAGATGAATGCCATATAATATTGTATTTTTAATATAGAGTTCATTTTCTGGAGTATTAAGATATTTTGCAGTATTAGAATTCGGTTGAATGATTCTTGCCCCAAAGCCAACTACTTTATTGCTTAAATTACAAATTGGAAAAATGATGCGATCGCGGTAACTATCATAATAAGAATTATTTTTAAAACCTACCAAACCTGATTTAATGAGTAACTCGTGTGAAAACTGATTTTTAATGGCAGCTTGATAAAAGGTGTTGTAACCAGGAGGCGCATATCCAAGTAAAAATTTATCACAAGTAATTTTTAAAATGCCACGATAATTTAAATATTCTAAAGGCATGTTAGATTCGGGTTGACTATATAATTGGTTGGTATAAAATTTTTGAGCAAATTCATTTAAAATATATAAACTTTCTTGATGAAATTTTTCTTGAATTTGTTCGGGCGTTCTTTCCTTTTCGATGATTGGGATATTATATTTTTTGGCAAGCCATTTTAAAGATTCAGGGTAAGATAATTTTAAATAATCCATTAAAAAATTGATAACACTTCCCGATTTTCCGCACCCAAAACATTTATAAAATTCTTTTGAAGGCGATACAGTAAAAGAAGGTGATTTTTCGTTATGAAAGGGACACAAACCCATATAATTGGCACCTTTTTTTTTCAAAGTGATAAAGTCGTTTAAGACCTCCACAATGGAAGCAGTTTGAATAATATTATTTTTGGTTTGTTCGTCTATCATAATAAAAGTTCTCTTTCTAAAATTTCAAACTGAACCATGTCCCAAGCCTCTGAATCTGTATTTACATGTTGAAATTCTGTCCATAAATCTTGGTTTTCAAAATTTTCTTTTAAGCTGTTTTTTAAACCATAAAAATAACAACTTTTTTGAGCAGATTTAAATTGCTCTTGAAGTACAATCAAATCTTTTAAACCCTCTAATGACATAACTTTTATATGTTCTAAATTAATACACACGTCTCTATTAAAATTTTGACACTGATTTTTAATGTAAGTTTGTAAATTTTGCATTAATAATTCTGAAAGATTATCTTCATGAATATGAATTTCACTAAATTTTTCTTTTACGTCTATACTAAACATTTTTAAAACAGTTTTTGTTGTTGATTTGAATAAATTTTATTATAAATTTTTTTAAATTTTTCTTTAGTTTCTAAGCAAAAATTTGCCCCCATTAACCAATCGTAATAACTTTTGTCTTTTTTAAAAATTTCTTTCACAGATTGGTCTTTGTATTTTCCAAAATTAAAAACTATATTTTTTTTATCATCCCACTTCATTTTTCTATCTAAGTCAATACTGTCATGTCCTTGCTTTGTTGCCTTGATAATAGTATCCACGTCATTACCAATTTCTTTATATTTATCTATTTGTTTAAGAAGAATTTCATAAGTGGCATCATTATCGGCTTTAGCCGAATGAGCATCTTTAAGCTCTTCATTACAATAAAATTTAAAGGCGGCGGCAAGATTTCGAGGTTCTTTAGCATGAAAAATTTTTTGTACATCTACAAAATTTCTTTGGGTTAAATCTATTTCAAAATCATTAGCTAAAAAGGCTTCTTGAAGCATCGGAATATCAAAATGAATGCAATTAAAGCCAGCTAAATCGGCATCGCCCATAAATTCAATGATTTTTGGCGCAACGTCTTTAAATTTGGGCATATTTACTACATCTTTATCATAAATTTTATGAATATTGGATGATGCAGGCGGAATAGATATTCCTGGGTTAATAAAATTTCTGATAGGTTCACCCATGTTATTTTTAGGGTATAATTCTAACTGGGTGGTTACATTTTCTGGCGTTAATTTTAGCATGGCAATTTCAATAATTCGGTCGGATATGAAATTTAAGCCTGTGGTTTCTAAATCAAAAAATACCAGCGGTTTTTTAAGTTGTAAGGGCATATTATTTTATTAAGTTTTGAAGGTTAAGATTATCAAACGCCCCACTACTCATCAAAACAATTATATCTGCTTTTGCAGATAATTCTTGAATGGCTTCGCTTAATTTATTTACGTTATCAATAACAAGAAGTTTATTATTTTGAAAACCAGCGTGAATTGCGGTAGCACTCAAGAGGGGTAATCGTTTTAATTCCAGCGCATGTTGCGAAAAATAAACAATGCCAATATCTGCAGAATCTAAACAGTGTTTATATTGGGGTAAAAAATCGGCAGTTAAACTGCTAAAGGTATGCAATTCTAAAACAGCTAAAATATTTTTTTGGGGATACTGTTGCCTAAGGGCTTTCATCGAAGCCTCTACTTTACTTGGTGCATGGGCAAAATCGCGATACACAATTTTTCCATTCGGTACTTCCATTTTTTCTAATCGTTTATGGGCTGGTGTAAATGTTGCTAAGGCTTCCGCTATATATTCAGGTGCTACTTCTAAATGTTCAGCAACTTTTATAGCCGCCTGAAAATTGCTTAAATTATGATTCCCGAAAATTTGAAGCGGTATGTTTTGATTGTTATACTTAACAAAAGTTTGTTCGTTTTCTATCTCAAATGGTAAACAATGATAGGGTATAAAATGTAATGGAAGATTTTGTTGCGATTGGATAATTGTTACTAATTCTGGGTCATTTTCATAGTAATACACCGTGCCATTTTCAGGCATTTTTTGTAAAAATATTTTGAATTGGTCGGTATAGTTTTGATAGGTTGGAAACACATTGATATGATCCCAGGCAATGCCCGTAATGATAGCAAGATTTGGAAATAATAAATGAAATTTAGGCTGTTTAGTAAGCACAGAATCGGGATATTCATCGGCTTCACACACCAAAATAAGAGTATCTTTTTGCAGGCTTACCGAAAACTCAAAACTTGAAATTTTAGCGCCTACCATATAATCAAAATTTAGTTTGGCTGTTTTTAAAATATGCATCAGCATACCTGTGGTTGTGGTTTTACCATGACTGCCTGCTACTGCTATTCTTAATTTATCTTGACATGCTTCGTAAATAAAAGATGGGAACGAATATAATTTTAATTGTAGTTGTTGGGCGGCTATAAGCTCTGGATTATCGGCTTTGGCGTGCATGCCAACTATAACAGCATCAAGTTTAGCGTGAATATTTTGAGTATGCCAACCCATTTGAGATGGCAACAAATTATATTTTTTTAAATTAGAATAAGCCGGTTCAAAAATATCATCATCGGAGCCAGTTACAAGATAACCTTGCAACTGTAGGCAGATAGCTAATTGGTGCATCACACTGCCACCAATGGCAATGAAGTGAATATGCTTCATAAATCTGGATTGGGTTTAAGTTCTAAATTAGGTTTAACTTCTTGTATGGGTTTAACTTCTTTAAATACTAAAGCACTCAAAGCTGGAAGTTGTAGTTTTAAATACTTTTTTTGGTCAATTTCAACAGTTGCAATGGACTCATTTTTAATAGTACCTATGCCCCAAAAGCAAACATCATCTGTATTTAATAATTGTTTAAATGTTTTCATTTCGTTAAATTCTAAGGTATAATCTTGACGATTAACAGGCGTTAAATTTAAAACAATATAGATTTCGTCTTGATTATGTTTACGTTTATATGTGATGATACATTCGTCGCGATGGTTGAGATCAACCCATTCAAAACCAATAATTTCAAATTGATTGGTATAAAGAGCAGGTTCTGATTTTAATAAGGTATTTAACGATTGAATTAAATATTTCATACCGCCATGGCTTACAAAATCTATTAAGTGCCACGGAAGTTCCATTTTATAATTCCATTCGGATGTTGAAGCAAACTCGTTACCCATAAATAAAAGTTTGCCGCCGGGGTGAGTAAACATATAGGTATATAGTACACGTAAATTGGCAAATTTTTGCCATTCATCGCCGGGCATTTTATATAACATGGGGCTTTTGCCATGTACCACTTCATCGTGCGATATTGGTAGCATAAAATTTTCATCGTAATAGTACATCATACTAAAACTCAATTTATTTTGATGATGGTTACGATATAATGGGTCTATTTTAAAATAGTCTAAGGTATCGTGCATCCAGCCTAACATCCATTTCATACCAAAGCCAAGCCCGTCTTCAAATAAGGGTTTGCTTACTTTAGGCCAATCGGTAGATTCTTCAGCAATAATTTGAATATCTTTAAAGGATTGATACATAAAATAGTTAAGGTCTTTTACAAATTGAATGGCTTCGATATTACCATTCCCTCCAAATTGATTAGGTTGCCACTGCCCTGCTTTTCGGCTATAATCTAAGCGTAATAAAGAACTCACAGCATCTACTCTTAATCCGTCTGCATGAAAAATATCCAACCAAAAATGGGCACTACTTAATAAAAAAGAACGCACTTCGCCACGACCATAATTAAAAATATACGAGTTCCAATCGGGATGAAACCCTTTACGTGGATCTGCATATTCATAGGTACTAAAGCCATCGAACATATAGAGCCCATGAATATCATAAGGAAAATGCGAAGGCACCCAGTCTAAAATAACGCCAATATTTTCTTGATGAAAAGCATCAACTAAATAAGCAAAATCTTGAGGGGCGCCAAAACGAGACGTTGGAGCAAAATAACCAGTACCTTGGTATCCCCAACTCCCATCAAAGGGATGTTCCATGATAGGCATAAATTCTACATGGGTAAAACCAAGTTCCTTAACATAATTCACTAAGGTTACCGCTAATTCTCGATACGAATAATATGAGTCATCTTTATTTGCAATGGGTTTTCGCCAGCTTCCAAGATGCACTTCGTAAACGGAATAGGGACTTTTTAAAGAATTTATTTTATATCGGTTATTCATAAAATCGGCATCTCGCCATTCATAAAAACAATCCCATGTTATTGAGCCTGTGAGCGGTTTTAATTCGGCATGATGACTAAATGGGTCTGCTTTATCTAAAGCCACACCATTGGTATTAATAATATGGTATTTATAAACTTCACCCCGATTTAAGTTGGGTATAAAACCTTCCCAAATGCCCGAATTATCTAAACGGGCAAAAAGTGGATGTGTCTGTTTTTGCCAAGCATTAAAATAACCCATCACCGATACCGAAACCGCATTAGGTGCCCACACAGCAAAGTAGGTGCCTAATTTGCCCAAAACTTCAAATTGTTTATTACCAAAAAGTTTATAAAGCTTCACATGTTTACCTTGCTGAAATAATAAAATATCTTCTTGAGAAAATAATGAATAATTCCACACGGGATTATTTTGTTCTATAAAATGGGAATCTTCATATTTAGGCAACATATAATTTATTTAACTAATTCTAAAATATACATGGTGGTTGCAGGAATATCAAAATTTTGAGTATGTTTAATATTATTAACAACATTCAAGCCGCCTTTAAAATTTTGGGTTATTTCTTCGTAATCTTTAAAGTGGACAGCTTTGGTTTCTTTACTGGTATTCATAACACACATAATCGTTTTGTTATCGTCGTATCTAAAATAAACATACAGACCATCTTGCGGTAAAAATTGTTTTAATTTACCCGTTTGAAGTGCGGGTGTATTTTTACGATAATTTCCTAATTTTTTAACTAAGGCAAGCATCTCGGCTTCTTGCGTAGTTAGGTTAGTTTGCGTAAACACATTCTTATTATCATGTTTCCAGCCGCCGGGAAAATCTAAGCGTACCCAGCCATCTGGATTGGTAAAGCCTTTCATGATAACTTCTGTGCCATAATAAAGTTGAGGGATTCCACGAGATGTCAGTAACCATTGTACCCCAATTTTGGCTTTATTTAAATTTTCACCTACCACCGAATACCATCGACTTAAATCGTGATTATCTAACAGAATAACGTTTCTAAAGGCATCTTTATAAATAAAATCATTGGTAAGGGTATTATAAAGTCTATTAACGCCACTTGTCCAACCAAAATCTTCATTAACGGCTTGGTTTATACCATAAAAAAGAAGTTGAAAATCTACTACAGCGTGCAAATTACTTTTAAATTTGGTTTGCAAATTATTTTCGCAGAAAAAGGCTTGATTGACAGTACCATGCACCATACATTCGCCAAAATCGGTAATCTTAGGAAATTCGGTAACTAAAGCGGTGTGTAAACGATTCATAAATTCTAAGTCGTTATAAATATATGTATCTATACGCCAAGCATCGATACCATATTTAAGCACGCACCAGATAGCGTGTTGTATAAGATAGTTTTCTACAAATTTGTTTTGGTGGTTTAGGTCGGGCATTTCGGTGGTAAACCAGCCATCTAACATTTTTTTCTTATCGGATTGGGCGGCATAAGGGTCAAAAAGGGGTTGTTCTTTGTAGTTTGTTTGGGTAAAGGTTGGCCATTGGTGTAACCAATCGTTGGCAGGCGGGTCTTGAACTAAAAAATGAAAGCGTCCCACGTGGTTGTAAACGGCATCCATAATCAATTTTTGTCCTCTTTTATGCAATGCAGCACTTAATTTTATATAGGCATTATCACCACCAAAACGTTCATCAACACGATAATGATTGGTAATAGCATAGCCATGTTCGGTTCGGTTGGGCATATCATTTTCTAAAACAGGTGTTGTCCATAAAGTTGTAACGCCAAGTTCTTGAAGATAATCTAAATGGTTGATGACGCCCTCTAAGTCGCCACCATGACGTAAAAATATAGAATCTCTGTTTAAAGATTGGTCTTTAAACCGTTTATTAATATCATTTTGTTCATCGCCGTTGCTAAATCTATCGGGCATCAAGAAGTAAATAAAATCTTTGGGATTAATCCCTTGGGCATATTGAACGCCATTGCCTTCTGGCATGGTTAAAATTTCCCAATTAAAGGTTCGTGAACTTGAATTTTCGGCGATTGAAAATACGGCGTTTTCTTTTGCAGCATTATTTTTTACTTCCATTTCGATTATTAAATAATTGGGATTAGAAAATGGTATTGTTTTTTTAATATCAATTGATTTTGAAGTAGTTGAAACTTGAGCGTTTTTAGCAAAAGGTTTATTGGGGCTATGTAACAAAATTTGTATTTTGTTGAGCTTTAAACCCGACCACCAATTAGGCGGATAACAAGTAATGTCGTTATTTTGTGCTTTTGAATTTAACAAAAAAGCTACAAAAACTAAGGAGAGGTATATTTTGAAATGTTTCATGGAGTTTACTTTAATTTTGATTTGATTTGTTTTTAAGATATTGACCTTTTAAATAAGTCCATTGCATTTTTACAACGTTATAAAAGGCTTCGTAGATGATGGAGTTATTCATTTTACTGGTACCTAAAATTCGGTCTTTAAAGGTGATAGGAATTTCTTTAAGTTTGAAACCAAGTTTCCAGGCGAGGTATTTCATTTCAATTTGAAAGCCATAGCCTTTTTGGTTTAAAGTATTAAGGTTCATTTTATTAAGGACATTTTTATGATAACACACAAAACCAGCCGTTGTATCTTTGATGGGTAAAAAAGTAACCATCTTAGCGAAAATGGAGCCGCCGTAAGAGTAAATCCATCTGTTTAAAGGCCAGCCTTCAATACCACCCCCTCGAATATATCTACTTCCCACAACAAGGTCATAGCCCTTTTTAGCAGTTTCTATCAAGCGTTCGAGGTCGTCAGGATTATGCGAGAAATCGGCATCCATTTCAAATAGATAATTGTAGTTTCGTTCTAATCCCCATTTAAATCCTAAGATATAGGCAGTTCCCAAGCCTAATTTACCGGAACGTTCAATTATATGAAGGCGCGTTGAATAATCTGTTTTGATAAGATTTTTTACGATTTGTGCTGTGCCGTCTGGGGAGTTATCGTCAATAATAAGGATATCAAAATGAGACGGTAATTTAAAAATATAGTGAATTAATTTTTCAATATTTTCAATTTCGTTATACGTTGGAATGATTACTAAAAGTTTCATAATTTATAATAGTATTTCGCAAATATACAAATTTTAATTAAAATCATTATAAAATTTAGAAATTTAAAATTTTTAGGGGGGGGATAGAAATTAAGAACATTTAAGTTAATAATTAATAATAAATAAGTAAATTGCAATTTTCATTGTAAAAATTATTTATGAATATTAAAATTTGTAACTTAAATTGCTTTAAAGAATTTCTAAAACTGGATGAATCAATTATAAATGAAAAACTAATTCTTTTATATACTTACATTATTTGCGAAATTTATTATGATCCAAACGAAATTGATAATTATAATAATAAAGTTATTCAAGATTTTATTGAATTTAGTGATCCCATTGATTTTTTTAATAATATTAAAATTAAAGATAATCAAAAAATAATAATAAGTAAAAATGATATTAATGCTATCAAAAATATAACTATTGAGAATATTAATGATACTAAAAATAGAACTTACATAATTCAAAGCGAAATTTTTACATCTAAAAGGGATTATATATACTATTTCGAGAATAATATATTTTACAAAAATAAAAATTTACAATTTTATTTTTCATTTTTTAATTCGGATGAAATAAAATATACAGAAGAAACATATCTTCCTATTGAAATTATATCTAAAACAAAACCTAAGCCTAAGCCTAAAATTAATTTTAAAGAATTTACTGAATTAGAAGAATATAAATGTTTGGATGCTGAACAGAAAGCGGCGGTAACAAGTGATTCAAATAATTTAATAATTCTTGCTGGGGCTGGAAGTGGAAAAACCCAGACCTTAGCACTAAGATTTACATATTTACATTTAGTAAAAGGATATGACATTAATAAAATTCAAGTACTAAGTTTTTCTCAAAAATCAACCTTATCTATAAAAGAAAGAATTCAAAATATCATTAAAAAAGTTAGTTTACAAACTAAAATCAATAATTATATTCAACCAAGTTGTATTACAATTGATGCTTTTATAAGAAATATAATAGAAACTGAATATACAGAAATTGGGTTTTATACTAAACCTACCTATGATATTTTTGATGATAATGATATGAATGATTTTATTTACAAACATCTAAATATAAAAGTAAAATTTAAGGATATTGAAAAATATATTAAAAAGAAAAGTATTGACTCGCATATTGATGATGAAAATGAAAGAATTATTGAATATTTAATTGATTATCAAATTGAAAATAATGTTATAATAAATTTTACTTTTGCATCTGAAATTGTTAGAACTTCATTCAAAAACAAGAACTACAATGCCGTATTTTATTTAAAAAAGTACTTTGATGTAATATTAGTAGATGAAGCTCAAGATCTGGATGATTTACAATTTAATATTTTTAGTACATTTAAAAATGAAGGTGTTTACTTTAATTATGTAGGTGATGTTAATCAAGCAATTTATGGATTCAGAGGTACAAATAACAAAATTTTAACAGAATTAACTAATGACCCGGACTATCAAACAATTGAATTATTAACAAACTATCGTAATAGCCCATTTATAGTTAAGGCTGGAAATGATATTTTAAGTCAGATGGAAGTCAGATATAAATCAAATGAAATAAAAGCCAATAAAATAGAAGGTGAAAAAATAAGAGTTTCAAGAGTTGATAATGATTTTAGGCAAATTGCTGCTGAAATTAGAAAATTACTTAGACAAGGTTTTAAATATAAAGACATAGCAATCTTATATAGATCAAATAAAAGAGATTATTTAGAAGGAAAATTTCTTTTAACAAAACTTAAATATAGTCTTGAAGAATTTAAAATACCCTATATCATAAAAACAGATGAATATGATTTTAAAAATTCTCCTTTATATTTGACTATTAAAAATTTATTATTGTTAGTAACTGAAGAAAAATCTTCAAAAAATCTCGAAATTATTAAAAAAAAACGACTTCTTCAATCAATTTTTGGAGAGGAAGACGATAAAACAAATTATGAAAATTTATTTAAAAATTCTGAAAAATGGCAATTTAAAGAATTATTAGAAAATGAAAAATTGATAAATATTTTTTTAGAAAAATTAGTGGAAAATATTATAATTTTAAATGAAAATACTATCATTGAAACAGCATTAATTGAAAAATTTATTGAATATGTTAAAGAAGTTGATTTTGATTTTAAATTTAAAGCCAATGATATAAAAGAACTTTTTCATTATTTTGAAAATAAAATTAAAAATGAATTTAAAAACAATAAAGAGGGCATCGAAGTAAATACTATTCATCAATTTAAAGGTTTGGAATTTAAAATAGTCATAATTTTGGATCTAAATGATGGTGATTTCCCGAATACATGGCTAATAAATAGAAATCATGAACTTGCACAAGAAAAGCTACATAGAATCCTAGAGTCAAGAGATGAAAGAAATAAAACTATTGAAAGATTCAGAAATTCAATAAATTTTATAATTAATAACCATGACACAAATAATTTAAATTCTTTTATTTCTTTTAAAAATATTTTAAAAGAATATGGAAATTTACTTTTTTCTGGCGCTGATATTCAAATGAAAAGAATTTTAGATGCATATAAAAAATTAAAATTTGATAAAACGCAAATTAATAACCAAAATAAAATTTTAATAAAAGAAATTGTTCAAATTAATTTAAAAAAAGATAGATTAATTGACAAATACTTCTTTGATAGAACGTCTTTAAATTACCAATTAGACGTTAATGAAATTAATGAAAAATTAGAAATTAAAGAGCAAGAGCTTAAGCAAATAAAAAATAAAATTACAGAATTCGAAGTCCAATTACAACCATATAAAAATATTAATGAGTTGGCAAGAAAAATCATAGGAATTAATAATAATATTCGCCAAATACCAAGATTAGATTTATTTAATAAACAGCTTGAAGAGGATAAAAAATCTGAAGAAGAAGAAGCAAAAAGAATATTTTATGTTGCCTGTACGCGAGCCGAGCAATTATTATACTTATGTTATTCTAATAATCCATCACATTTTATTGATTATATAAAAACTGAAAATAAAATTGATTATAGATTAAACTCTTACGATTATGAAAAAGAATTTGTTAAAACTTTAAATATAAAGTTTATTAGTCCCAAAGTAATAAGCCCAAATAATTATTCAGATGTAATTGAATTAGAAATAAATGAAGATTTTGAAATCGATGAAAAAAAATTTAATGAAAAAAATGAAAATTTAATAAAAAATGAAAATATTTTAATAGAAACTATTGAAAAAACTGCCCCTACCAATGAAAACATAAAGATTAAAATTGACCAAAAAATTGATTTATTTATTTCACAAAATAAAAATTTATATGATACTAGAAACCCAAATGAATTATACTTTTTAAAGAATTTTATAAAAATGTATTTCACTGGTGAAGAATTTAGTGATGAAATGTTCTATTACCAAATGCCTCATTTTTTACAGCGCCTATTTGAGTCAAGATTACATCATTTTATAATAGGAAATAATAATAACCCATTAAATTTCAATACTACTAATCAAGAATTTTTACAAATCATATATCAAAGATTTAGCAAAATTCTTATTGATATCAATATTGAGCCAAATAATTTTATCAATGAAAGAGAGGTATCTAAAATATTTGAAAGAAAATATTTTAACCCCAAAATAAAACAATTTAATAATTTACGAAACTTATTAATAATTCATGTTGTAGTTAGATCTAATGAGTTTAGCTTTGTTAATAGGAACCAACTAAGATGGAATTATGTTAAAAATATCAAAAATATTAATAAATTTTTAGAAGTTGGATATAATCTATTAACAATTAGGAATAATATAATTCATAATAATCCAAAAACATTTGAGAAAATTAAGCCTAAGGAATTAATAAAATATGCTGAAGATTTTTTATACAACTGTTAATTATGTATCATTTTTGATAAAAATCAACAAA
>JASGCT010000137.1 GCA_030053915.1 Alphaproteobacteria bacterium | reverse complement strand
ATTATTATTTGAATCTTTGTGCTTTATAATTTATATATGTTATTCAATCTATTTAATAAAGTATTTGAATGTCAATATCACAATAGCTTGGACGAACGAAATCATTTATTGGACGCTCATGTTGGGGCTTTGTCTATATTATATTAAAAAAGATTTTCTAAAATTGACTCTAAATTGATATAATTTTTTTACGCACTAAACACAGTCTTTTTGATAAATTATTTTTCATGAAAATTGTTTAGCCCATTTAAATTTGAATCCATTATTTTAGTGTTTTGGCTTTTTGTACAATTTCTTTAAACTCAAGATTAAATTTATAAGGATCGCTTAATTTAATAGTATTTAATGAATTTAAAATACTATCGTAATTACTGGAAGCTTTATATTTAGAATTAGTAATTAACATAGAAAAAGAGGCGATATTGGCGGCAAATTTCATGAAATCAGAAGCCTCATGAAATCCTAAACCTCTGTCGTAAATATTAATATTAATAGGTTTACTAATATCGGAATTTGGATTTTTATATCTGGCATTTATATTAAATGTTGGCAATGTTTTAAAATCGGCATTTACAGCAGGCACAATTTCGTACAATGCAGTTATATTTTGATTAGCCCCAATTTCTCCTGCATCGGTTGAATCATTGGTAAAATCATCTGTTTGTAATAATCTATTTTCATATCCAATTAAACGATAAGATTCTACAACATCTTTATTAAATTCAACTTGTATTTTGACATCTTTGGCAACAGTAAAAAATTTACTTTTTTCGTAAATGAATACTTTTTTCAATTGGTCTATTTTGTCAAGATATTCATAAGTACCATTCCCATTATTGGCTATTTGTTCTAATGTTGCATCATTCAAATTGCCTCTACCAACACCTAAAACGGTTAAAAAAATACCATTATCTCTTTTTGATTTAATTAAATTAACCAGTTCGTCTAAACTAGTTAAGCCAATATTAAAATCGCCATCTGTTCCTAGTATTACCCTATTATTACCACCTTGAATAAAATTTTTTTGAGCAATTTCATACGCAGTAATGATACCGCTTGCACCATTGGTTCCACCGCCAGCACCTAATGATGCAATGGCATTTTTTATAGTAGTTTTTTCGCTACCAGGTGTTGATCCTAATGCTAAACTATTATAACCAGCATAAGTAACAATGGCAATTTTATCATTAGAACTTAATTGATCTACAAAATACGTAAATCCTTGTTTTAGTAATTCTAATTTATCTGGTGAAGACATAGAACCGGAAACATCAATTAAAAAAACAAAATTTGAAACTGGTGATTCTTGAATCGGAAGTGGTTTACCTTTAATACCAATTCTAATTAATTTATTCGATGTGTTCCAAGGGCAAATGCTTACCTCACCGTTTAAGTTGATTGGATCTGAATTATCGGTATATGGATAATCCATATTAAAATAATTAATAAGTTCTTCGGTTCTAACAGCTCCTTTGGGTGGCAATTGCCCTTCTTGTTGAATAAATCGACGAACATTCGAATAGGAACCACCGTCAGCATCAATTGAAAAAGTTGAAATCGGTTTTTCTGAAACTTTTACAAAAGGGTTCTCTTCTAGAACTGTATAGCTATCGCCTCCTAATACAATATTGCCGTCAATACCAGAAAAATTAGAATAATTGTCTGATAAACCAGTGCAACTTGATAAAAAAATGGCAACACATAAAGCCATAATAATTTGTACTTTTTTCATAGTTTATTATTTTTTTGAATAAGATTTTAATGTATAAATTGTTAGCCCAAAAAGAAACATATTTGTGTATGTATTTATCTGCATATATGAATTTGTTTAGAGAATTTTTACAAAGGTAGTATGCTTTAAATTATTGAATGTCATTTTTTTGTCATATTATTAAAGACACTTGAACGACTGACTAAAAAACTGTAGATTATAAAAATTGCTATCAGCAACTGTATTTATTAACTATTTCAATAAGTTTAATACGATCATTTGTATCAATGTCTGTTAAGTCAAAATTATAGTTTAAACCGTCTTTTTGATAAATTATCAACATATTATTATCTATTTTCACAGAATCAATGTTATTAAATGAAATATGCCTATCATCCCAATAAGAATTTATACGAATAACCAGACTTTTTTTATTCCAATAAATTAAATTCTTATATAAAAATTTTATGGTATTGTAAAGTAACAAATATAAACTACCAAATAAAGTAAAATATTTACTGATTTTTTCGTTAGTAAACTCAACAAAACCACCAATAATAAAAGAAATACAAATTATAATTGAAAGTATTAAAAACCAATTAGAATTAAAATAAAAAAATTTTATTCTTTTAATTTGAGAAGTGGATTTATTATTATCAAAAATAATTTTATTTTCAGTATTTAATTTTTCCATAAAGTACCTAAAATTTAAATTTAATAGACCTATAATATTTACAAATATATGATTTTTTTGAAGAAAAAATACAATCGAAGTTTAAATATGGAATGACTAGTTGTGGTATTAAATATTTTCTTAAAGTTTATTAAACACTTTTATATTTCTTACAGATTAAATTATTTAAAGCGTTTAGCTTTAAGCTCATTATCAGTTTTCTTTCGTAATAATCCAATCATTTGCCCTATCCCCATGCCATAATACGAACGGTCTTTATTTAAAATAATCAAAGGTGAAACCGTCAACCCATAAAATCTTGTTAATGGAAACTCTATTTTTGGATTAATTATAATACTTGCCGTAGTGTATGTGTTATATTCCCAACTATAATTTTGAAATATATAAATGTTACCAACTTTAGTCCAATTTGTAGGTTCTCTAATAATATTGTAACCTAATCCAACAGAAGCATTGAGCCTTATGGTGCCACTTGAATTTAATTTATAAATTTTTCCGACACAAACTTTATAGGTTTCTAATTGGTCAAAAGGCTTCGTTAAATTTAACAATACAACATCAAATAAACCGGATTGAAAATCTTCAGGTTGCGAGCGTGGAATTCTTAAATTTCCTGCATATCCAACTTTAATAGAATACTTTTCTTTATACACATAATTTAAATTCATGTCAATACCTACATAATTACCTAATCCCGTTTC
>JASGCT010000136.1 GCA_030053915.1 Alphaproteobacteria bacterium | reverse complement strand
GCCGTTATTTTAGATGCCGTACTAAACCATGTTTTTGGGTCAAGTCCAATATGTAATATGTATTGGGATAAGGAGAATAATATTCCTGCCGCTAATAATCCTTGGGTAAATCAATATGCCAAACACCCTGCTAATGTTGGTTACGACTTTAATCACGAAGCACCTGCTACCAAATACTATGTTACCCGATTTATTAAAAGGTGGTTGAATGATTTTAATATTGATGGTTTTAGATGGGATTTATCGAAAGGATTTACCCAAAATTACTCTGATAATTTTGACGCTTGGAATTTATATGATTATAGCCGTGTGGCAATTTGGAAACGAATTTATGACACCATTCAAGCTGTTAAAAACAACGCCTATTGTATCTTAGAACATTTAGGTGGTAATCAAGAAGAAATTGATTTATCGAACTATGGTATGGTGATGTGGTCGGGCGGCGGTGCTAATCATGCTGTGGCGCAATCTACGATGGGTTGGACATCTGGTTGGGATTTTGGTTATGGTATGAGTGCTCAAGCCCGTGGTTGGACTTATTTAAATTTGATGGGCTATGCTGAAAGTCATGATGAAGAAAGACTTAATTATCAAAATCTCAATTTTGGCAATAGTTTTAATGGCTACAATACACGCGATTTAAATACGGCATTAGGGCGACAAGGTATGGCAGCGGCTTTATATTTGTTAGTACCAGGACCTAAAATGATCTGGCAATTTGGTGAATTAGGATACGATTATTCGATAAACTATTGCGATGACACTCGTAATAGTACTGATTGCCGAACCAATACGAAACCTGTGCGTTGGGATTATCTTTCAAATCCGAATAGAAAAGGTCTTTATGATGTTTTCTCGAAAATTATCAAATTAAAATTAGACCCAAGTTTTTCGAATACATTTCATCAATTAGATGCAGGCAGGGTTCGTTATGATTTTTCTGGAAATATTAAATGGCTCAATTTATACGACCAGAATTTACAAATTGTGGTGTTAGGAAATTTTGATGTAGCCAGACAATCGGGTAATGTAAACTTCTCGTCCTTAGGAACTTGGTATAGTTTGTTAAACAATGTTACTTTTAATGTCAATACCTATAATTTAAACGTCAACTTAGCGCCAGGAGAATATTATATTTTATCGAATAGACCTTTGAATAATAATCGTATTTGGGCAAGTTTTAATACGGGTGGTGTCATCGATACAATTGGTAAAACCTTCAATGCCTATAGTACAAATCAAACCTTAACTATTTCACCATTACAAAACTATACATTAGATAGTGTTCTTGTAAATAATAGGGTTGTAGCCGCCTTTAATGCCGCCAATGCAATCCAGTACCCCAATAGTTATCAATATACATTTGAGAATATTAGAAGTGATAGCAATATTAGAGCGGTATTTAGTCCAATTTCAACCCAAACTTTAGGTTTAAATTCTTTTAATAATTATAGTTCTGAAATTAATGATAAACGTAACGCTAACATCGGTTATGATGCCAAAGTTTCAATTAACATTTTTCCTAACCCTACGATATCAAATCTATATCTTTCTGTAAAAAACAATCAAGAAGAGTTGAATTATTCTGTAATAAATCATTTAGGTATTGAAGTATATAAAGGTCTTGTACATCCGTTAGAAAACCAAGATATTAATATACCAGCTCATGATTTACCACTTGGTAATTATACGCTTATTATTTCAGGGAAAAACACCTCACAAAAAACATATACTTTTATAAAGTTGTAAAGAATTATAGGATATATCGCTTTAATTTTGTTCAGCAATTGCAGTCTTCGAATTCTAACTTTTATTTTGATTTATAGAGTTGTTATTAATAAGAGCATCTAGATTACTTAGGAAACCTGCTAAACCACCATACTTATATAAATGATTGTCATTGTAAATTTATGAATAAATTTAAATTGTCATGTAAAATGAAAATATTATTGAAATATATTAATTTTATCATTTGAATCTATACTTAAATGAACACCGATGCCTACATCAGTCATTGGAATTGAATAACTATAATTTAATATAAAACTTTTTGAATATGGGTTAAATGTAATAAAATTTGGGGCAAATAAAATACCATATTTTTGTAAACTATTGTCTGCGTGATATTTAAAAATACTTTTTGTAACTAAAGTGTTTAAAATTGTATCAGAATTTTTAATTAGTAATATCTTTGAATTAAAATTATGTCCTATGTATCCTTTAGAATCATCATTCCAATTATATTTTGATGGGATATAAAATGAATCAAACAAACAATAGTGATTTAAAATTAAACGAAATTTATTATTATTATCAGAAATAATTGTATCAATTTTGGTAGTTGTATTATAAATTGATTTAAATTGATTTTCAACATCTACATAATCTATTGTCTCATCCAAACTGTCGTTACTATTATTAAACATTAATTTTGTGCTATCTGAATTTCTATGTTTTTCTGAATTATCACAACTGAATATAAAAAATAAACAAAAAAAATAGATAATTTTTAAAAACTGATTATTTGAATCCATTTCGAGCCCATTTTTCTAATTGATAAAATCTTCTAGAAGCCCAGCTTTTGCAAAACGGCTGTTGGTAGCTGGTTTTATTTTTTTCTTGTATCAATAAATTCATAGTTTTCAGAAGCCATATCCATACTCATACTTATAGCTACAAATTTTATCTGATCACTATTTAAAACTTTATATTTATATATGTCAGTGTTTCCTGATATGTCATGATATTCCTTAAAGACTCCGTTTTTAACCCACCATTTTCCAGTCTGTTTTATGGTTTTTGATTCCCCATTTACTACAACAGTAAAATTAATTGTAAATGTCCCATCTACTAATCTTGTCAATTCCCATTTTTTTACCATTCCAACGATTTGCTTGTCTTTTTCTGAACCATACCATACTCCAACAAGTCTAGTGTCAATTTTCTTACCAGAACTGATAGTTTTCAAATTTATTGAGCAAGATGTAAGGATTATAAGCCCAAAAACGATAATAAATTTTAGTAATTTCATGATTTTATGATTTAATGTTTAATTAGTTTTAGGTAACCCCCATTTTGAGACTGATTTTTCTCTGCAAAGATAGTAAAT
>JASGCT010000135.1 GCA_030053915.1 Alphaproteobacteria bacterium | reverse complement strand
TAATCTCATACCGCTAAGGTAAGTAATTTTGTTTACAATTACGGACAGTCATTATTATTTTTATTCCTCTTGAAAATTAGTTCGGATAGTTGTGATAAATATTTTGTAATTTTCCCGAATCCACATATTTATTTCTAATGGACTGGCAACTCTCAAAAAATCATATGGTATTGGCTTTGCTTGTATAAATGCCGTTGCAATACTATCTGATGTGCAAACAACTTCTTTTACTCTATTTGAATTATAAAAAATTTGAATAAAACTTTCCTTTTCATCAGTTTCTATTTGTTTTAAAAATTTTTTATATTTTCTAGTCTTACCAGAAATTTTGTTTGCCAAGTATGTAAACCCTCCACTAATACAAATCCCAATAGGCAAAACTATAATTTCGGGTTTTCTCTTAGAATCCTCTATAATCTTATGGTAAAATCCTCTATTCCAAATAGAATCTTTTTTGTATCTAAATAAATTTGAATACGAATTAACTTGATTTAATTCAATTGCGGGTTTTGTGCTTATTAATATATTTTTGTTTTGAATTGAATCAAATTTATTTTTTATTTCATATGCATATGATTGGGCATTACATTTAATTGTAAAAAAGAACAAAATAATTACCCTTAAACTACCCATTGATAAAATACGGAGATTAAAACTTATATTTAGCTGCCTTCATTTCTCTAATGTAAAATACCCCATCAAATATTTTGGATACCTCCATCTTAATTTCTTTTCGCCCAAAAAATTTTGAGCTATTAATTTCATTAAATTTAATACTAAATAAGTTGTCATTGTTGTTAAATGAAAAAAATGCATATGGGCATTTACATTTGTTTTGAATAAAATATTCTAAACTTCCAGGTTTTGATTTTTTTAAATTAAAGGAAATAAAACCGTAACTAAATTTTCCTGAGTTTGCTGTAAATGCAATGGAATAAAATTCATCTTTATAAGTATTTTTTAGGAATTCGCCAGTAGTCTTAAATTGATAGGATTTTTCCGATATTAAATTAGTATTATATGCTAAGTGAATAGATGCTGCCCATAAAACTAATTTCTTATCGGGGTATCTAACATTTGATATCCATTGAATATTATTTGCCATTGTTGAATCTCTGATACTAATATTCGAACGGCATTGATGGCGATATTCTGCTTGAATATTAAAGCACATTTTTTCCCAAAACCCAAAGTAGGTATTTGAGGCTAGTTTATTTTTATTTATAATTTCAATAAGTTTTTTAGTTGCTGTATAGCAAGCGATCGTGTCGGATTTGTTAGGTTTTTTAAAATAATTGGAATATTTAATCAGTTTGGCAAGTGCATTATAAAATGTACTATCAAAATTTATAACCTCTTGGCCAATTATACTTAACGAGTCGGTAAATTTTAAAAAATCGTCTTTAAAAAATCTGCTAGAATAGTATTTTGAAAATTGATGGTCAAACCCCGCAAATTCAATGGGGTGAGCCGTTTTTTGGGTTGCAATTAAATAGTCAAAAAGTTCTTTTACTTCAGCACATTCCCATACCCCAAATATGGATTTAAATAAATCTTTTGATTTTATCGAATCTGTTTTAAGTATTTGGTTTACTTTATAACAATCATACATGCTGGATTCAAAAGCAATAATATCATAGCCTAAACTATCGTGGAGAAATTTAATCATTTTTGCTTTCGCTTTAAATGTAGTGCCAACATAATGATTGCTTTCGCCTAGACCAATAATTTTTGCATTAATTAGAGAATTCCGAATTAAATTATTGTCAGAAAAGTTGGAAAGCTCAAATTGGTTACTGTCAATTATTGCAATATTTTGTGCAAGATTCAATTGAACTGTAAATAGATTCAACATCAAACTGATAAATAATATTTTCATAATTAAATTAGGTTAGTATTATATTGCCCCAATCATAGGTGATTCTGGTATTGTTCAAAAAAGTGTGTAAGCGTTTTTAAAAGATCTGTATTTGAGCGGTTAAAAATAGTTGTTTTTTTCTTGATTTTACGACAAGTGTCTTATAAAATGGAGGCTGAGTTGTTGAGCAAGCCCTATATAGCAAAAATAGTGCCAAAATGTTGTCGAATTGGCATAACACTCTAACTCAATAAAATCAAATACTTCAGCTCGCCAAAATCGCAATTCCTGAAAAGTTTCGGATGAGTGTGAGTCAGCGTTGTGTTTTATGACATTTTTGCATTAAATAGAGATGGCCTAGAGCAATTGCAAGCTGGCTGTTCCTTCAGCCACCACAAAACAATAGTCCATACCCAGAGGCAAACTATAGTTTACCTCATCGTGTCCGCAAGCAAAATTGAAGGCTACAGGGTAATCATATTCTTTTACTTTGTCGCTAATGATTTGCTCCAGCGTTTGCCCAAAAGGTCGATCGGTATCTTCAATATCTGTAAAGCTGCCTACCAAAAGACCTGCAAGTTTACTGAGCTTGCCCGATCGTTTGAGGTTGAGCATCATACGGTCGATATGGTACAGATGTTCGCCAATATCTTCGATAAACAATATTTTACCATCGGTGTCTATTTCGGATACTGAGCCAGTGAGGTGTGCCAACATGGCTAGATTGCCCCCTACAATTTTAGCCGTGCATTGCCCTACTCTATTGTACTCAGCAGGAGCTATTTCATAAGCAATAGCCGCACCTATCAAGGCATTGCGAAAGCTAAGGATATAATCTGCCTGTTCTGTTTCTGGCTTGAAGGCGCCACACATCACGGAATGTATGGTGGGGATACCGAACTGTGCCTGTATATGGCTGTGCAAAACGGTGATGTCGCTAAAGCCACATATCCACTTAGGTTGTTGTACAAAATGGGTAAAATCTATTTGGTCAATTATACGGCTGAGTCCATAACCTCCCCGCCCCATGAGTATGGCATCAATATTGGGGTCGTCAAGCATAGCTTGTACATCTGCCAATCGTGTGGCATCATCGCCCGAAAAATAATAAAATTCGTTCCCTACTGTTTTGCCTATTTGGGTGCGAAAGCCCCATTTTTCGAGGACGGTCACAGCATAAGCAACTCTTTCGGCAGACACATATCCTGAAGGGCAGGTAATTCCGATGGTGGCATTGGGTTTTAAGAAGGGAGGATATTTCATAAATCTAC
>JASGCT010000008.1 GCA_030053915.1 Alphaproteobacteria bacterium | reverse complement strand
TTTGGCGGGTTGCGATAGTGTAACTTCTAATGTAAGTGGTGCGGTGCGGGTGTTTAGCCAGCCATTAAACTTAACATTTATTAATGGGACATCTGCAAAATATTGTTTAAATGCAAATTCAGTTACAAACCTATCTGTTAATTCAAATTCTCAATTAGGTAACGCCAATATTGTGTGGTATAGAAGTTTTGTAAATGCAGTAGGGAGTGCTTTACCAATTGATTCTGTAGGCGCTGGTTCAATTTTTAAACCACGCGTTGATACACCAAGTAAAATTTACTATTATTCTGTAGTTAAAATTTTAGAAGCGCCTAATGGATGTAATGTATCAAGTACTGGTATTAGCGGTGCAATAGAGGTTTATGCTCAACCGATTGTTTCAACAATTAATTTATCCTCAGCAAATTACTGTTTAAACCAAAGTGGGGGCGTTACGGACTTAGTTGTATCTGGTTCAACTGGAGGATATGGTACAAAAAGTATTCAATGGTATTCTAATTCAGTAAATAGTTATGTAGGTTCAAGTGCGATAGTTAATGCAATTGATTCTAATTTTAGTCCTATAATTAGTAATGTCAATACACGTTATTATTTTGCTGTTATTAAAAATGGTGCTAATTTAGGTTTAGCGTGTGATTCAGTTAGAAGTGTAATAAGCGGAAACATTGTAACAAATCAAGTACCTAATATAAGTAGCAGTAATATAGCAACTATTAGAAATACGTATTGTCAAGGTGATACAACTGAACCCTTTATAATTATTGCTAATGATGGAAGTGGTGGTGCTGTTAATTATTTGTGGTATATGAATAAAGCCGCAGGTGTGCGTGGAAATTTAATAAATGGCGCAAATTCTAATATGTTTACGCCAAATAAAGATAGTATTGGAACAAATTATTATTCAGTAGTTGTATCGAATACGAATTGTAGTATAAGCCAACAATCAAATGGGATCAGCGTAAATAAAGCTCCTGTAATTAATTCGCAAATTCCTAAAACAAATTATGTTTATTGTACTAATGATTCCAAAACGCCTTTAAGCATCAGTATAATAGATGCACTTGGTGGCACTAATATAAATTATGAATGGTATATTTCGAGCATTGATCAAACCAGTAACAATAATGCTTTAAGGTTAGTTAACACGGCAAACACAATAACACCTATAGATACTATTGCAAGATTATTTTATTATGTAATTGCTAGAAATGGGATTAGTGGCAATAATTGTGCCATAACAAGTAACACCAGTGGTAGTGTGGCTATTTATAGAAATCCAATTATTACAAGTTCTGCTTTAAATGCTCAACAATATTGTAAAGCCTCGTTAGGAAGTTTGGGTAACCCATTGAATGTAGTAGTAAGTTATGGCTTAGGGACGGGTGTTGTAAAATGGTATCGCAGTAGTAGTTTAGTGGCACCTCGAAACGGTAATGCCCAAGATAGTGTTGGTATTGGTTTGATTTTTAATCCCAAAATTGATTCTACTTCTGGATTTTTTTATTATACTATAATTTCGAATTTAAGTGCACCAATGCATTGTAGTTTAACTTCTTCAGAATATAGTGGTAGCATTGAAGTTTTTGATACACCCAAAATAAGTATGCAACCATTAAATGTTCCTAATGTAATTAAATATTGTATCAATCAAGCGAATGGCGTTAGTGCTTTAAACATATCTGCCACAAATGGCGGTTATGGAACACCTGTTACATTTCAATGGTATAGCAATTCAACAAATAGTAATGTAGGAGGGGCATTAATTAATGGGGCAACAAATAGTACGTTTACGCCTTCTTTAAGCAGCCTTGGTGCTACATATTATTATGTTGATGTTAGAAATGGTTCTGGCTTAAGTAGTTGTAATTCTATAAAGAGTGCCGTTTCCAGCCAAATATTAATAAATACAAGACCTTCTATAACAAATCAGCCAATTGGTGGAGGAAAGTACTGCCAAAATAGTATTGCTACGACTTTATTTATTGCGGCAAGTGGCAGTGATAAAAAATACGTTTGGTATGAAAGTATCAATAATACTAATGATAAAACGGAGTCTTTAGTGTTAAGGGTTGGTGAGGGGCAAAATTATGTTCCTTCAACTGCAACAGTTGGAATTCATTATTATTATGCAATTATTAGAGATACAACCTTACCTAATGAATGTGATACTTCTATAAGTAATTATAGCATGCCTTATGAAGTTTTTGACACACCTTCAGTTGTTATTATAAATAATCAGAAATATAGTTATTGTCAAAATCAAATAGGCGTAACTCCTTTTTCTACTAATACTAATACAGGAGGATACGGAAATGTAACTTATCAATGGTACGAAAATACTATTAAAAGTACCGTTGGAAGTACAAAAGCAACTGGTCTCAGCACAAACTCAAGTTATACACCGAGTACAAATACAATTGGTGTTAGATTTTATTTCGTTGTAATAAAAAATAATTTAAGTAGTAATTCGGCATGTGATTCTTTTGTTAGTGGGCTAACGGATTCGATTATAGTTTTTTCAAGGCCAAGTATAAATTCAGTAACAAATGGTAATACTAACTATAAATATTGTCAAAATAGTTTGGCAACAAGTTTAATTGCAAATGCAAGTTTAACAGGTGGGGTAACTCCTAACTTTACATGGTATCGAAGCACAAGTAATATGTTACCAAGAACAGTTAATCCACTTGATTCTGTTGGGAATATGGCTACATATACGCCACCTACATCGTCTGTAGGGAAAACCTATTATTATGTAGTGATACGAAATCCTAATTTAAATGATCCGCAATGTGATACATCAAGTAGTCCTTATTCTGGAAGCATCGAAGTGTATGATACACCAAGCATTAGTCAACAACCTTTAAAAACGTCATTTGAGTATTGTCAAGGACAAACGAGTGGCGTTACAAATTTATCGGTTGTAGCATCCATAGGTGGTTATGGCGTACCCCAATATCAATGGTATAGAAACAGCGTAAGGTCAAATTCTGGTGGTGGCTTGATTCCTGGTGCAACAAATACACAGATTACTCCCAAGACGGATACAGCGTTTTATAATCCCCTTTATTATTATGTAAAAGTAAGTAATGGTTCAGGTTTAATGGGTTGTGATTCAGTAATATCTGATACAAGCGGTAGTATCATAATTTATCAAACACCCGTTATAGATTATGGAGCAAGTAATTTAAATAATGCCAATTATTGTAAGGGCGAGCCACGGTCTGTTTTATCAGTTGTTTCTACAAACATTTTTGCCAATACAATTTATCAATGGTATATTAGCGAAAACATGGGTTCTATAGGAAATGCTATACAAAATACTGACACAAATCGTTATCTACCTGATGATACAACTGCCACGAGATATTATACAGTAACGATACAAAGAGGAAATTGTACTATTACAAGTAATGTGTCGCCACAAATTACAATTTTTGCGAATCCAGTTATTTTAACACAACCAGCTAAAACATCGCAAAATTTATGTTTAGGATCGGTTGCTTCAACTTTAAATGTTGTAGCTCAAGCGGCAAATGGAACTTCAAATTTAACATATCAATGGTATCGCAATAACATGCCAAATTCTTATACTGGCGTTGCAATTGCCACTGCAACATCAAGTAGCTTTATACCAAGTGATACCGTAGGCGATTTTTATTATTACGTACAAGTAGGGAATAATAATATTGGTGGTAATAATTGTAAAATTATTTCAGACACAGGTGGTAAAATTACAAAAATTGTTTCTGCAGTCATTAATTATAATAATTCTGATACGGCTTCAAAAACAACTTGTTATAGAAGTAACACAATTACACCTTTTATACTCTCTGTAAATAATGGTGGTTTGGGAACATTAAATTATAAATGGTTTATACAAACTACGGCTATTAACACGGGCGGTGTTTTGATACCAAATTCGAATTCAAATAGTTTTGTTCCATTAGATACGCTAGTTGGTGTTCGATATTATTATGCAGTTATAGAAAATACTGCTTCTAGCATTGGGTCTTCATGTAGAGAAATTACATCAAGGGTAATGGGAAGTATTACAGTTTATAATACACCATCGGTAGATTCACCTAGAACCAATGTAACAATGTATTGCGAAAATACATCTATAATTGCTGAGCCACTTACTGTAAATGCAAACAATAATGGCATTGGCATCATAAGTTATCAATGGTATAGCAATAGCAGTCCTACCGTTATTGGTGGTACTAAAATTTCTAATGCAATTAGTAATTCATATATTCCACCTGTAAATTTAGCTGGTACAACATACTATTATGTAATTGTGAAAAATTTAAATGCCCCAACGCGTTGTGATTCTGTATTTTCAGCATTTAGCAAACCCATTGTAGTAAATAGAAGCATTACAATTTCACAACAACCAGGTTTGAATGCGGTTCAATATTGTTTAAATTCTCCATCAAGTCCATTAACAGTTACAGCCGCATCTAACGATGGTTACACACCATTAAGATTTCAATGGTACGAGAGTAGCAACCCCGGAAACCTTGGAACATTATTATTAAATGATACATTGATAAATTACGCACCCTCTACTAATGTCATAGGAACTAAATATTACACTGTAAGAATTAGTAATGCAAATTGTTCTGTTTTCTCAAATCAATCAGCAGCAGTTGAAACCCAGAACATTCCTAATATTGTATTTCAACCAAGTACAAATCCACAATCAGTTTGTTTAAATATCAGTACTCCAACATTAAATATTATTGCTAATGATCCGTTAGGTACAAGAAATTTATTTTATAAATGGTATCGAAATAGCATACCTTCCACGCTAAATGCAGTAGCCTTAAATAATGCAAACGATTCATTTTATATTGTAAATGACAGCGTTGGTTTAAAATATTATTTTGTAGTTGTGTCAAGTAGCTTAGTAGGAAATGTTTGTGCGGTAACATCAAATTTAAGTGGTGGTATTTCAGTTTATGACAGACCTATAATAAGAAGTCAAAATAATAGAAACATTGATTATTGTTATGCTGTAAATCAATTGGGCGATAGCTTAACATTAATGACAACGCCTGGTTTATTGGGTAGTGTTCAATATCAGTGGGTTGTTAATAGAACAGGTGTAAATGTGTCAGGACAAAATCTGGGTACAGATAGTATTCAACGTGTGATTATAGATTCGGTAGGTAGAAGTTATTATTATGTGATTTTGTTTAATAATAATGCACCAATGTCTTGTAGAACAACTACATCTAACATTTTAGGAGATATAGAAGTGTATAAATCTCCTCTGTTTGATTCAATTACATCTTCAAGAAGTATTTATTGCGAAAATGAAGCACAGAATTTAGTAGTGCCTTTGATGGCTTATGGTAAAAATGCAGGTTATGGTACATTGTCATATCAATGGTATCAAAACAGTGTTAATAATACAATTGGCGGTACTCCTATTTCATTAGTTTCTTTAAATAATAATTTTACACCTATAATTAATTTTATTACTACTCAATATTTTTATGTTGTTATAAGAAATGGCGGTGTTAAGGGATGTGATTCTATTGTGGCTACACAACCATTTGCAATTAATATAAATAGACGACCTTATATAACCGATTCAATGCTAGCAACAGCTACTTATTGTAAAGATGCTAACCCAACGAATTTAAGTGTTACGGCAGTCTCTAATAATGGTAATAATAATTCATTTGCGTGGTATGCAAGCTCGGTAACTAATGTAATAGGTACACCAATTGTTGGGGCAATATTTCCAACATATACACCAAGTACCGCTACGCCAGATAATACGATAACCACCACTTATTATCAAGTAATCGTTAATAATGGAATGTGTTCTACAACCAGTTCGCAAAGTGGTAAAATAATTATTAATCCATTACCAAATATTACCACACAACCAAGTGGCGGTTTGAGTTATTGCGAAAATTCTACTAGGATGCCTATAAGTGTTCGTGCAACATCAGGCAATGGATTAAATAATTTAAACTATAATTGGTATTATAATACAATCAATTCTTATAATGGGGCCATTGAAATTTTAAATTCAAATGATAGTAACCTTATACCTAAGGATACCGTTGGGCTTGTATATTATTTTGCTCAAATTAACAATGCCTTCAGTGGTAATAATTGCTCAATACGAACTGCAATAAGTAATCCAATAACAATTTATGATGCACCTATAGTAATTCAACAACCTAATACTACAAATTATAGATATTGTTACTCAACAACAGAATTAGCGGATTCAACGTACCGCGTTAGCTTTAACCAACGTTTTAGCAGTTCTAGAATTAAATGGCTCAGAAATTCAGTTGGCTCAATATTGTCTGGTGATTCAATTTATGGAAATTCAACAACTTTTAGGCCTACATTAGATTCAAATGGCATTTTTTATTATTTTGCTGTTGCTGTAAATGATGCGGCACCCATTAATTCAAGTTGTAGTACTTCAACATCAGCTATAAGTGGTTCTGTATCTGTATATATAAAACCCACTGTTACAAACCCAACAACAATCACGTCTCAGTATTGCTTTAACCCAGCAAATAATGGTCAAGAAAATATAACAGTTATGGGTAATCAAGGCAGAATAGGAAATATAATTTATCGGTGGTATTTGAGTCCTAATAATTTAACAAACAATCCAGCGGCACAAATGGTACCTTCCAATCAGACAAATATTTATAAACCTCGAATTGATACCGTGGGCACTTTTTATTATTTTGTGGTTGCTAAAAATAATAGTGGGTTAGCGGCGTGCGATTCAGTGGTATCAAATTTAGCCCAACGCATTGATGTTGGTGCAGCGCCGACTATCAATTTAGCACAAAGTAATTTTATTGCTGGAACGTATTGTAAAAACGATTTAGTTACGCCTTTAAGGGTGTCGGCAAAGTCTAATAATACAAACGCTGTTATAATTCAATGGTATCGAAATACATCACAATCATATAATGGTGCGGTAGCTATTAGTGGTGCAACAGATACATTTTATATACCGCCATCTGTGTCGGCAACTTCTTTTCCACTGTATTATTTTGTTACAATTAATAATGGTAATTGTTCATTTTCAAGTCAAATTAGTTCTGCTTTTATTGTAAATGAATTACCCATTATTTCAGTGCAGCCCAATATAAGCGGACCGCAATCTGTTTGTTTTAAATTTGGAGCCACCCAATTAAATATAAGTGCAACTTCTGGAGTAAATGATAATAATATTAGCTATCGTTGGTTTATAAATTCAGACCCAAATAATCAAACTGGGTTGGTTATTCCAGGAGCAATTGCCAATATTTTTGTGCCTTTTGATACCATTGAAGGCAGACGTTATTATTATGTAGAAGTTACAAATACTCAAGGAAATTCATGTAAAATTACCAGCACCATAAGCGCTGCCATTGATGTATATACTGCACCAGACATAACAAATATGCTTTCTCCAATAACTAATAAAAAATATTGTAAGGGCTTACCTAATCAAACAGCATCGGATACCTTAAAAATATTAGCAAGAACTCCAGTCTTAGGAAGTTTAAATTATGCATGGATACGGAATAGTGTAGCGAATACGTTAGTTGGTGATTCAGTTGGCACTGGTGTGGTTTACAATCCAAAGATAGATACGCAGGGAAGAAACTATTACTATGTAAGAATAACAAATAGGAGTGCCCCTAATGCTTGTATGGTTTCTACATCTGGTTTAAGCGGTTCGTTTGAAGTGTATGCAACACCGGTTATATCAAGCGTTTCTTCTAATCTTACAACATATTGTACAAATTCCACAAATTTATTACAACCTATAATTGCTTCAGCGACTAATGGTGGTTACGGTAATTTACGAACGCAATGGTATGTAAATTCAAGTGATGTGCGCGATGCTTCTGGTAATGTCATTTCTAATGCGAATGGTTTAAGTTTTGTACCACCCATTTTTAACCCTGGTACTTTTTATTATTATATTTTGGCATCAAATGGAAGTGGTTTAGTATGTGATAGTATTTTTAGTAGTATAAGTGTTCGGGTTGATGTAAATCCATTACCAACAATTCAAAGTTTTATAATAGATACTAATGCATCTTTTTACTGTACCAATGTACCCGCAACGGCATTATCAATTAATGCCGTATCTAATAATCTTAACCCACTTACATATCAATGGTATTCCAATACAAATCGAGATACATCAATAGTAACGCGTATGCTAATCAACAGCGCGATTGGATTTAGTTTTACGCCACCGTCAACTATAAGTGGTAGTTTGCAATACTATTTCTGTAAAATTAGTAATGGTTTTTGCAATATTAATTCAGTGGTTTCAGGTGCAGTTAACATTGTAGAAAGACCAACTATTGTTGGTGAAAATTTATTTATACCCAATGGAATATATCAATGTAAAGATACTACAAGTCCTATTTTAAGTGTTGCTAATAATCCTATTTTAAAATTTCAATGGTACGATAGTACAACACAACGAGGCGCATGGTTGCCAGTTAATAATGATACACTGAACACAATTAATGCATCAACGAGCGAAGCAGGCTTAAAATATTATCGTGTGATAGCAACGGCTGTAGGAACAACTGGTTGCAATGCTACAAGTAATACTTCGGGTGTTATTCGTATATTACCAAATATAGTCTTTGATAATTTTAATGTTGTTACTGGAAAGTTTTGTTTAAATAATGCAACAAGAAATATGACAGTAATAGGTAATACCAATAGTTTAGGAAATTTAAGATATGTATGGTATCGTCAAAATACGAATATGAATAGTGGGGGTGATTCTGTAGCTGAAAATAGTACGTTCCGACCTATTGCTACTCATGTTGGTAAAAATTATTATTATGTGGTAGCTATTAATGTTGATGCACCTATTAATGGTAGATGTTATGCGGCAACGAGTGCTATCGCAGGTAATTTTGATGTTTATACATATCCAATAGTTTCTAATTTATTTACGAGCCAAGCTACTTATTGTCAAAATTTATCGCTACCTCAAGACATGATTGTTACAGGAACTACAGGGGGGTATGGAACACTAAGTTTCCAATGGTATTCAAACTTAACTAATGATACATTCTCGGGGTCGCGCATTAATGGGGCAAATTTACAACGATATCAACCTCCAATAAATAATATTGGTACAATTTATTACTACGTGGTATTAAGTAATGGAAGTGGCTTAGCCTGCGATAGTATTGTAAGCGATACAACTATAGCTATCACAATCAATATTCCACCAACCATCATCAACCAACCTAATACAAATACGGCAACTATTTGCTTAAATGGCATATCACCAACTTACACAGTGGGTGCAAATTCTAATAGTATAAGTCCGTTAAGTTATCAATGGTATTCAAATAATACCAGATCGGCAACGACTATTTCTGGTATTGGTTTACCTGTTACAAATAATGGAACTTCACAAATGTTCCGACCCGATTCAACTGTGGCAACCGATAGCACATTTTTTAGAGTGGTTGTAGGCAATGTATCCTGTTTTGTTACTAGTAATGTTACGGGAAGATTTATTGTTTATAATCCACCAATAATAACAGGAACTAGTTTAAATCCTGCTTTTTATTGTGTGCGACAAACCCAAAATATAAGTAATTTGTCCGTAACAGCTACGGATATTCGTGGTGGAACTAATTTAAGATATACTTGGTATTTTAATAGTGTTCCAACCAAAACCGGAGCAACTCAAATTGTTAATGGAACAAGTACAAATGCGCCTAATTTAAATAATTCTGGTGTGTATTATTATATTTTAGACGTTGCTAATAATGTAACAACTCCTGGATTTCCATTAAATAATTGCGTTACTACGTTAGTTAGCGGGGCAGTAACAGTTTATAACCAACCAGTAATAAATAACATTAAAACGCAGGCTAAACAATACTGTTTTAATCAATCCAATGTTGATTCACTTCAGATTGAAGCAATACCAACAGGCAACGAAACATATACTTACACGTGGTATCGATCTGATGTTAATAATTTTAGCAAAACGCCTGAATTATTAATGAATCAAACCCGAAGTACTATAATACCTCAAGTGAATCAAACAGGAAGATTTTACTATGTTACCATCGTTTCTAATAATAGTATTGCTAATGGGTTAGCCTGTAAATCTGATACTTCCGATTTTACCGGTGCTATTGAAACCTATAACAATCCAGTTTTTAACACGATTTCAATATCAAAAGATAGTTATTGTATTGGCGGAAGTGTGGATACTATAAAAGTAATATCTGCAAACAATGGAGGGTGGGGAACTTTAAGTTACGAATGGTTTTATAATTTTAATAACAATAGCCTAATAGGTGGTACCAAAGTGGGCTTAAATTCACCTACTTATATACCAAATAATTTAGCGCCAATTGGTGTTTATTATTATTATTTAATATTACATAATGGAGGTCCTAAAGCTTGCGATTCAGTAAGTTCTGTGTTACCATTACAAATAAATGTTGAAAGACCACCTCAAATTACCATGCAACCAAGTAGAACACTAAAAAGACTTTGTTTTGGCACAAATGCTGATACACTATTTATCGTGGCAAATACTGCAGGTATTCAAGGCAATTTGTTATATCAATGGTATGCGTCTAAGTCGGTTAGTAAAACGAATCCTGTAACAGTGGGTGATCCTACATCTAACCCCTTTTTAGTAACCCCTACAAGCCGCTATGATACTAATTATTATTTTGTTAGGGTGATTAACCAAGGGGTTTTATCTGTAAATTGTCAATCTACAGAAAGTGATCCATCGGGACAAATTATAGTTATTTCAGCACCAACGGTTAGCAATCGTTACGATTCTTTTATTTATTGTAGAAACACATTGCCAGCAACCATTAATTTACAATATACAGCCGGACAAGGTTCGTCGATTAGTGCTTTTGAATGGTACTTTAATCCTGTTCAAAGTAATTTAAATGGTTTTAGAATAAACGTGCCTGCATCATCTACAAGTATTAGTCCTAATACAGATACCATAGGAATTAAATATTATTATGTAAAAATTATTAATTCAAACAGTTGTTTTGTAATATCGCCCATAATTACTAAAATTACAATCAATAGTAGGCCCGAAGTTACCTTCCAACCCACTTTAAATAGTACCAATAGTTTCTATTGTAGAACACTTGGTGGTTTGGGTGGTACTATCAATGTTAATGCTGTGGCTACAGGACAAGGCGAACCGAATTTTGGCAATAATATATTAAGGTTTGATTGGTTTAAAAAAGCCTTGAATAACAATTTCAATGAAGGTAATTTTGTTACGACTACAACTTCTTTATCTGGCACAGCTTCAAGTTATACGGTACCATTATCATTTCCCGATACTGCGTATTATTTTGTAAGTATTGTAAATGCTAATAATTGTAGTACAGTTACAAATTTTACCGTTAACAATATAGGACAAGTAGCTCGAATTGAAATAGCTGATAACCCAGTTATATCAAATATAACCCTGCCGGGTTCAAGACGTTATTGTTTTTCGAATTCATTAAAATCACGAACGATATCTATAATGCCAAATACGACCATCTATAATATTAAATGGTTTAAAACGATTGAGGCGAACGGTGTGAATGCATCTGTGATCCCCAATGCTAACACAACGTTTTATATTCCGGACATAAATACAATGGGTTATTATTATTATTATTTGACGTATAATTATGGATCGGCTGTTTGTAGTGATTCAACACCAATTTTGGCTGGTGATAGCATTTATAATAATATTGTCTTAACCCAAACGAATCTTGCTTCCGCTAAATATTGTAACACCAGTGCATCTACCAATGCTTTAAATGTAAGCGCTACCAATGGAGGATTGGGTACTCTAAAATATCAATGGTTTATTAATACCTCGGCTGTTGCAGATACTACAGATCCTTCAAAACAAGTTGGTTCAAATAATTACTTATTAAATCCATTTTTAAGTTTAATCGGCAAAAATTATTATTATGTTTTAGTTAATAATATCGATGCGCCGCAGGGAACTTGCAAAAACGCCATCAGTAATGTTAGCGGTGCTATTGAAGTTTACGGACGTCCTAGTATTCAACTTTCTTCGACGTCTTTAGCAGATAGAATATATTGTAGAAATGACACGAATGCAGTTTTATCTTTTGAAATTACTTCTGATTTTGGTGGTTATGGTGTGGTTAAATACCAATGGTATAAATCTAGTTTACCCAGTACGTCTTTGGGAACGCCTGTAGCTAATGCCAATAATATTTTGTTTAAACCATTTGTAAATAATTTAGATACTAATTATTATTATGCATTAATAACCAATGGGTCAGGTATAAAATTATGCGACAGTGTGTATTCTGAAATTTCTGGTAAAATTGTTGTTATTACAGCACCCGTTTTTCTCACTCAAAATTTAAGCAATAGGTCGTACTGTTTCAATTTTGAAAATCCTTATGCTGGTGTTATAAACTTAACTGTAACTACAGATTTTGCAACAAGTTTTCAATGGTATTTAAGCCGGGTTTCAAATGACATTGGTGACCCGATAGCCGGCGAAACAAATTTGAATTATCCGCCTAAAGTAGATGTTGCAGGTATATTTTATTATAGAATTGTGGCTTCCAATTCAAGTTGCAATACAACTAGTATGATTTCTAAAATTATTGTGAACGAATTACCTACAATTGTTAGCATGGAACGAAAACCAGAAATTTCAAATTTAAGATTGTTACTTTGCCAATTCGATTCTTTAAATGCACCTAATATAACCATTTCGGCGCTTGACTATTTAGGAGGAACAAAATTAAATTACAAATGGTATAGAGTGAATCAGCAACAATATGTTAATTTCTTTGAAGTTGGTAACGATACGAATAGTATTTATGCAGATACTAAAAATTCTGGCAGCTACTATTATTTTGCTGTAGCCTATAATAATTATCCTGACAATACTTGTAGCGCAACAAGTGATTTTTCAGGTCAAACAGTTAATATAAATCAAAATCCAATTATAACATCACCCTTAAATTCGAATGATCGTGCTGTCTGTCAAAACGACCCCAACCCCAGTCCTTTAGTAATTCAAGCTACAGCTGGTCAAGACAATTCAATTGACGAATATCGATGGTTTTATAGTACGACGAACACCAATGTAAATAATTTAACATTTTTACCCTTACCAACACCAAGCAATAGTATTTTACCACCTACTAATTTACCTGGAAATTCCTTTAGGTATTATTTAGTTGTTTTAAGAGATAATAATAATTGCACAACCACAAGCCAATTTTCGGGAAAAGTAACAGTAAGTTTTGTGCCGATAATTGACCAAAATTTAACTACTACAAATACTACAAATGGTATTTTATGTCTTAATTATAACCCAGATACTCTAAAACTTCAAGCCCATTTAAATAGTGGCGATAATCCTAATTATCAATGGCTTGCTGCTAAAACGATGATTCCTACAGATGCTCGTGTTATAGCTGGCGTACCTTCGTTAAATTCGTTTGTAATTCCAACTACAATGGTTGATACAAACTATTATTACGGTGTTGTTATCGACCCAGTATCGGCATGTAAAACCACTTCTAGTATTTCAGAACTATACGTGGTTAATAAATTGCCAGCAATTTTTCAAAACCCTTCAACAAAATCCTTAGTATTATGTCAACAGCAATTAGATACAAATTCTTATTTTATTACTATTGAAAATCCTAATTATCAAGTAGAATGGTATCGAAGCTTTATTCAAGGTTCTTTTAATGGAACTGCGATACCTAATTCCAATACTTTAGTTTTTAGACCTTTAACTGATATTATTAGCAATGCATTTTATTATGCCATTGTAACAGATTTTACAGGATGCCGTTCAACCAGTTCGCAAAGTGGAAGCGTATCTGTACGTGGTGTTCCTATAATTCTCAACCCGGCTCAATTAGATACTACAAAAACTTGTATTGGTAATATTGCAAATAGTATAAATTTATTAGTAACACCTCCAGCCGGAAGTGATATTTCAGGGTATCAATGGATTCGAGTTAAAAATAATTTAGGATTTTTAACTACAGACACTTTAGTAGGTGCTACCAATGTTTCCTATACTCCAATTATATCCACTGAAGGTTTATATGAATATCGTGCACTTGTAAGTTCTAATAATGGTTGCGTTGTATCTTCTCCAACATTAAGACGTTATAATATTAACCCTAATCCAATCATACCAAACTTATCATCGGATAATTTACGGCTTGAGTTGTGTCGATTTGCCACGAATACTAAAGAACTGTTTATTGATCCTAGTGTTGGGGCTTTAAATTTACAATGGTACCGTTCTAAAACAAATTATTACCCTAATGTTCAAAATAATATGTTTTTTGCTGTTACTGGTGCAACCAATACTTTCTACACGCCAACTACTAATGACACAGGTTCTAATTATTATTTTTTAGTAGCAAGCACTCAATTTAACTGTAGAGCTACAAGTAACCCAAGCGGTGATTTTTATATAATTCCTACGCCAATTGTAACGCAATTAGCCTTATCCGCGACAAGTTTTTGTTTTAGCGATCCGAATGCAACCATTCTGGTTAGAGCAAATTCGGGTATCAATCCAGCCGATACTTTGAATTTAACCTATCAATGGTACACAACATTAGTACCTGGCGCTAATAGTGGAGGCGAGGCAATAGTTGACGGCAATAGAGGAAAAAGTAATCTATTAAGACTTGTAAATTCTATGGCAAGTGCACTTTATTATTATGTTGAAATTACTAATAGTTTGGGATGTGCTAATGTTTCTCAAGCTACACCATTAGTTGAAATTGTAGATACGCCAAGATTTATAGACAATACTTATAATTTAAGTAATATCAGTTATAGCCTTTGCCAAAATACAACCAATCCCAATTTTTTGATTGTGAATGCATCGGCTGGTAGTGGGGCTGGAAGTTTGAATCCTGTTTGGTATAGAGCTACGACAGCTTCCTATTCGGGTGTGGTTGTAAGTAATCAAGGCTCATTTTATGCGCCATCTACAACCGAAGCAGGGGAATTTTATTATTATGTAATTTTTACGCAATCCAAAGGAAGTTGTAAATTAAGTAGTACAATATCTGGAAAAATAGACGTGTTAGCACGTCCGACCATTGTTTTAAATTTAAATCCTGGAGATATTTCAGAAGTGTCGTATTGTGCTGGTACAGCAACCGATCCATTAAGGGTTACAACAAGTGGTAGTAATGTGAACTACCTTTGGTACATGTCGCCTACCAAAAATATTCGTGATACGGTACTTATTCCAAATGAAACGATGAGTTCTTATACACCAAATAATACAACAATTGGTTCAAGATATTATCTAGTTAAAGTTTTGAACAATGCTTTAGGATGTGCAACTCTAAGTGATTTTTCTGAAAAAATTAATATATTATCAAGTCCGCTTTTAACGACCTCTACTAATTTTAATAATGCCGTACAATACTGTGCGAATCGAACGGCTACGAATCCTTTAACGATTGCGGTTACTGATGTACCTAATACAATCATTAGTTATAGATGGTTTATATTAAACAAAGATGATACGAATACTTTGATAGCTTTGGCCACTGAAGATACATTAAATACCTATTTGCCAAATTATAAAATCCCTGGGGATTATTATTTTAGAGCAATTGTATCAAATGCTTCGTCTTTAGCAAGTTGTAGAACATCTACTAGTGCCTTAAGCGGTATTTATACTGTAAATGATACGCCTTCTATTTTAAGCCTTTCGTTTGCACAAGGTGCTCCCGACCGCAACTATTGTTCTAATAATCAAATTATTCAAAGTATTTTTGTAAATGTTAATCGAAGTCCCAATAATCAAAATTTAGATTTTACTTGGTATCAAATTCCTGATGGTGGCACTACTAATGATGGTTATGAAGTTTTTAGTGGTATAAATTTAGATACCATTTATCCATTAAGTAATCAAATTGGTGCCTCTCGATATTTTACTATTATTAATAATGCTAATAATTGTTTTACAACTAGCGATGTATCGGGTGTGGTTCGAATAAATAGCGCCCCTCAAATAGTTACAAATATAAACAATAGTGATTATTCTTATTGTTTAAATGCGAGTAATGTTAGACCTTTAACTATCAGTTCGCCAAGTATGAGTTTAGTGTATGAATGGTTTAAATACGATATTACCACCCGTAATACGTCAACTTTACCATCAACAAGTAATTCATATAAGCCTATTAATATAGATACAGCCAGCAGATATTTTGCAAGAATAACCAGTGGTATTGGATGTGTGATTATGACCGATACAAGTGGTGTATATCGATTTTTGCCAGAACCACAATTGCCCGCAGCTGATATCACCTTTATTTCTAATTGTTTAGGTCAACCCATTACCCAGCAACTTTCAATTACAGGTTTAACAGGTGGTATTGGCACGCCAAGATATAGTTGGTATAAATCGAGGTTGGCAGATAGAAACAGCGGTTATATCATTTCAAATTCTCAAACCTATGTTCCGCTTTCTGATACCGTAGGAAGTTTTTATTATTACGGCGTAGCATCTTTTGATACTATATATGGTTGTGCCGTAGTTAAAACTCAAAATACGCAATTAACAACAAATAGCCTACCCAATTTAAGTGCAAATTTTCCATCTAAAACAACTAAAAATTATTGTTTAGGTGACACGATTATTCCTTTAAAAATTAATATCTTAAATAAAACGAATGTAACATATTCTTACCGTTGGTTTAGAACGCAAAATCCAGTTAATAATAATGGCACTGAGCTTTTAAATGAAATTGATAGCCAGTACACACCACCTAATAACATCATTTCAAATTTTTATTATTATGCCATTGTTGGAAATGATTTTTGTTTAGCAACTAGCACTATATCAGGAATCAATAATATCAATGCGTTGCCGGTAATAACTTCGCAACCTAACAAAAGGGATACTATTTATGTACAATTCTCTACGCCAGCCCGTTTAGCTGTAACAGTGGCATCAACACCCGTACCTGCATCTACCGCAAACTGGTACACAACCACCGATACCTTTGTTTTAGGTAGTTTAGCCGCAACAGGATTAAACTTTTTGCCAAGTACCAGCCAAATTTCATCGTCATATTATAGAAGCATTGTAATAGGAAATAATGGTTGTAGAGCAACCAGTAATGCCAGTGGACGAATAACTGTTATTGCTAATATGCGCATTGTTGGGCAACCCTCAGTGAGTCCAGCTACCTATTGTCAATATAGCTCTAATGTTACTAATATTTCGGTAAATATTGACCCTGGATCCACACAAATAACAAGATATACTTGGTATTATACGCTTAATATTTCTCAAAAAGGCGATTCGATTCCTAATAGTAATAGCAATACCATAGCACCGTTAACTAATTTAGCCCCAGGAACTTATTATTATTACGTAGTGGTAACTAATAATTTTAGCCAAACGGTAACCAGTAATCTATCGGGTGGAATTACATTAACGGCTAAAGCAATTGTGGTTAATTCTGGATTAATAGACTCATCTTATTGTACATCGACCCGCGACTATTTAAACTTTTCGTTAAGTGGGGGTAGTGGCGTTCCTTATATTATCTGGTATGTAAGTACTTTTAATAATTACAACCCTATTACTTCAACCCAATTAAGTACGAACACTAATTTAAGTCAATCCCTTGAAATTTTAAAAACACAATCAGGTAATTTTTATTATTATGCACGCATAAATTATCCCAATGAACCCAATCCAGAATGCCAAAATATATATACCAAAATTGTAAATATTAAAGTATATGATAATATAGCTATTTCAAAAGATTTAACCCCGTTGTATAATTATTGCCAAGGTCAAGATGCCGAACAACTTAATGTTGTTGCTACAACACCGTATTCAAATTTTGCAATGAATCAAGTAAGATACGAATGGTATGCTATTACCACTGAGGCAGGTAGAGATATTATTCAAAAGCTACCAGATACTACAAATTATTATACACCCTCAACCGCTATACCAGGAATATTTAAATATTACGCTAAAATATATAATGGTGCACCGCTTGTGGCGTCTTGTGCGGTAAGAAATTCTATTACTACCACGATTACAATAAATGTGTCACCTGTAATTACCATTCAACCCATTGAAGAAAATAAATTTGGTCTCAATGAATTGGCAACAAATTTAGTAGTAACATCACCAACCTCAAACATTACCTATACTTGGTTTAGTAATACTATAAATAGCACAGAAGGGGGTACAAGAATTCTAAACCAAACCAATTATTATTTTAACCCACCTACCACTGATACTGGCACTTTATACTATTACGTTCGATTATCGTATATCGATCCAAGAACTTCACCAAATTGCAACAACACGCTTTCAAATGTGTCATCCGTAAAAATAACTTTGAAGCCCCAAATTATATCAGTTAGTTATATAGATACAGGATATTGTTTAAGTAGCCCGGCAGCGCCAATTGTAATTAATGCTTTTGATGGCGGTAGCCGATTGAAATATAATTGGTATTCATCAGCATTTCCAACTTTTGATAATCCTGTTTTTGTAGTTTCTGATACTTTAAACTATTATACCCCAAGTACCTCATTACCCGGTACTTTATACTTTTTCTGTGTAATTGATAATGGCGGAGCACCTTTGTATAGTAAGGATACATCAGATTTTATACGTGTTTATGTAGATGATAACTCATCGTTTGATATAAGTTTAGTAAGCGATACTATAAATTATTGTAAAAACCAAGAATCAATTCCTAAATTTAAAATCTTAACATTCGATGATACCTATACCTATTCTTATCAATGGTTTAGTAGCGACCAAGATGGACAGAATCCAATTACCCGAACACTTTTAGATACATTTACTACCTTTATGCCCACCGATACATTGTATGGACCAAATTATTATTATGTTGTAGTAAATAATCATTTAAATGGTGGTTCTGCAAATTGTAATACCGCTACGTCTAAAATTGCAACAGCCTTTATTTGGTCTAAACCAATCATAAATTTAGATTTAAAAGATTCTATTTATTGTACTGGTAATATTGTACAACCATTGATATTTAGTGCTGTTTCAAATTATAGTGATCTTACAAATACTTGGTTTAAAAGTTCAACCTATCTCAGACAAGATGATGCGGTGATTCCTAATGTATCTGGTGAAACATATATGCCATTACTTCCTTTTGATTCTGTATTTATTACAGCGAGAATTTCTAATAAAAGTCCTATAGCCGAATGCCAATATATCGAAACTAAAACAGCCCGTGTAATTATTACACCAACACCTACCTTACCATATAGTGATACGTTTCAAATATGTAGTGGTACCAATTTTTATCTTATTTTAACACCCAATACCAAAAATACGTCAATAAGTTGGAAACGACCTACTTCGCAAGGTGTTAATAATGAAGCAAATTCTGGTACTGGGCTAATTTCCGAAACCCTTTATAATACATATACCCAACCGAATACCGCCTATACCAAATATACTATAAATTTAGTAACAAATATTGGTTGTAAAAATGTCAATTATTTAAATTTAGCCATAAAACCTACTCCAATAATTACCGACATTACTGGAGGTAGAACAGCCATATATTGCAGTCAAATTGGAACGTTTAATAATTCAAGACCTAAATCAATTATTTCAGTTAATTATCCTAATGCTAAGGTAAGTTGGTTCATTCGTTATCCTAATCAAACAGCACCCATTACAACACGAGGCGATACTAACGTCATCCCAGCCTTTAGTGTTCGTAACCCTACCGCTTTTAATGATATACTTTATAATGCAATAGTGATAAGCGCCAATTTAAATGACTGTATCAGTCCAATTGATAGTGTAAGCTTTTCGATAGCGCCGCCAATCCCACACCAAGTTGTGGTAGGAAACGAAGTTGTTTGTAAAGGCTTCCAACCCACGTCACTTTTTTCAACAAATAGAGATATTTCAGTGCCACCTCCACCAGTCTATTCAAGCTATCGTTGGCAATATTCAGATACGAATACACCAGCAAGTTTTTATATTACGCCGCTAACTGGCATAACTGCATTTACCAGAGAATTGATTCCACCAAAACAATTTGTCCCCAAATTTTATCGGGTAATAACACAGTATGGCTGTGTGGATACCTCGGATATATTAAAAGTGGATACCTTACCAATCCCTGTAGTAAAAATTATATATACACGACAACCCATTGTAAGTTTTGGAAATCCATTTGTAATTAATGTATCCGGCGCACAAAATTTTGCATGGAGTCCTATAATTTCAGCCAAAGAATTTTATAATGCCGCCACGAACCAAATTATTTTATATCCGCAATCAAGTTTATTGTTAGACTCAATTTATACTAAATATTATATTACCGGTACAAATGCCAACCAGTGTAAAAATACAGATTCAATTTCAATTTTATCTACTCGAGGTTACGATTTAGGACCAAGCGTTTCTAGCGGGGTAACAGTTGTTACGCCAAATGGAGACGGCGTTAACGATGTATTAATGTTTAATAATTTAAGTTATTATACCTTTTCGCATATTTATATTTATAACAGCTTCAATCAATTAGTTTATGAATCTATAGACTATCAAAAAAATAATAATTTTTTCACAGGTGTAGGCAATGTTGGAAAATATGAAAATGTTAAACTAAATACAGGCACCTATTATTTTAAAGTTATTTTTGGAAAAATCGAAGATGTAGAAACTCCAAGTAAACTCATCACATTATATAGTACCTTTTCAATTGTCAATCAATAATAATATTATGTGGATAAGAGTGGGTATTATATTTTTAATTTTAGTTTGTATCATGTCTTACTTTTTGTGGCATTTAAAATATATTACTTCGCCCTCAATGTTTATTAAAATAAAATATATTTTTGTAACACTTTTTTTTATTTCTATATTTTTTATTTCTTTTTTACCATTCAATACCCAATCAACAAGCAATTATTTTTTAATGAATTATGTTTTTGGAACTTTGGTTTTGATTTTTATTTCTATGATAATAGGCAGCGTTATTTTTATAATTTATGACCTCTTTAAATTTTTTGAATGGGCTGGTTATGTCGTGTTTAAAATTTTTAAAACGTCTAAGCCTGTTCCGTTATTTAGCCCAATAATTAGCCGCTATACATTTTTAATATGGCTTGGCACGGTATTAAGTGGCACCCTTTTTGTGTCTTTATTTAAAGGATTTTTTAACAAATACAACTTTAAATTTAAAAATATTACCGTACGTTTTTTAAATTTACCACAAGATTTTAATGGACTAAAGATTGTTCAAATAAGTGACATACATAGTGGTAGTTTTAGGTCGTCAAAACCATTAGAAAATTTAGTTGAAAAAATTAATAAACTGCATCCAGATTTAATTTTATTTTCGGGCGATTTGGTTAATAATGAAGCGATAGAAATGTTACCGCATATTCAAAATTTCAAAAAACTAAAGGCTCAATATGGTGTGTATAGTATTTTAGGTAATCATGATTATGGTGACTATAAACAATGGAGTTCCACCGCCGCTAAAGAAAAAAACTTTAACGATTTAATTGATACCCATCAAAAGTTAGGTTGGACCTTATTACGAAACCAACATATTTGTTTAAAACATCCAACTTCAGAGGCAAGCGTATATTTACTGGGTGTTGAAAATTGGAGTAAAATGGCTCGTTTTGGTAAGCATGGTGATCTTAAAAAAACTTTAATGCATGTTCCAGAAGACAGTTTTAAAATATTAATGTCGCACGACCCTACCCATTTTGAAGCCGAAGTAGAACCCCACTATCCCCATATTCATTTAACGCTCTCAGGGCACACGCATGGCTTTCAATTTGGTGTGAACCAACCATTTTTAAAATGGAGTCCAGTGGAATATGTTTATAAATATTGGGCAGGGTTATATGGAAAAAATAATCAATACCTGTATGTAAATACTGGCATGGGGTGCATTGGCTACCAAGGTAGAGTAGGTATTTTACCAGAGATAACTGTTATAAATTTAGAAAAATCATAAACCATTATAGTACAGCGGGTTCTAAAAGTTTTAATGTCCCTTTAGTAGCATCCATTTCAGCCATGATACCAATAGGAATGGTAAATTTATTTTTAATATGCCCAATCATACTGCCACTAAAAGCCGGTTTCATAAAATAGTTTTTTACTTCATCTAATACATCACGTAACGACAAGGAACCCATACCACCATTCGAGTTTGGAGTACAATCAGTGCATTTTCCAAAAATAAATCCATTGATATTACTAAAAATTCCAGCTAATCTTAAATGCGTAAGCATACGGTCTATCCTGTAAGGCGCCTCATCGATGTCTTCGCAAAATAAAATACTACCCTTGCTATCTGGAAAATAAGGACTGCCAACTAAATGTGACAATACTGTAAGATTCCCACCCATTAAAATTCCCGAGGCAATACCGCTATTAAGGGTAACAATTCTGTCATCAATAATGGTCAAATTATCATTGATTTTTTTAGGATTTTCAAAATAGGTTTCTTCAGCATTTATAATGACTGACTTAAAATATTGTAATGTAAATGCGTTCCAAGTTGAACTTCCAACAGGTCCATGAAAACAAACTAATCCAGTTCGTGCATAAATTCCTAATAGTAAGGCAGTTATATCAGAATATCCCATAAGAACTTTTGGATTATTTTTAATAGCTTCGTAATCTAATAACGGTAACAACCGTGCGCAACCCCAACCCCCATGTAAGCAAATAATACCTTGAATGTTTTTGTTTTTAAAAAACATATTCATATCTGAGGCACGATCTTGGTCGCTTCCAGCTAAATAGCCATAGCGATTATTGATATGCGTCCCCAAGACATAATTAAAACCTAATTGTGTTAAAGACTCTTGCAAAATTTCCAGGGCTTCCTTATCAAACATGGGCGCAGCAGGGCAAATAATTCCAATTGTATCGCCTGTTTTTAATCTGTTGGGTTTTAAACGAGTTTGTATCTTTGTATCTTGTGCATGTGTTTTTATATTAATAAAAGGCAATAATCCACTAGTAGCTATAAATTTTCTTCTTTGCATAAAATTAGTATGAGTTAATTACAAAATTACATTTTTTTTTTAAAATTAACTAAAAATACACTTAGAAATTAAAAAGAGATATTAAGAGTTTCAAAGTTATTTAGATTTTTTTTTAATATTGAAGGCTTACAGATTTTTTGAAATGTGAATTACCTCAAATTTTTTAACAGATTAGTTTATTAGGCTTTTAACACGTATTATTAAGAATTAAACATTTCAAAAGCAGCTTTTTTATTTAATGGCATCTGTCTATTTGAAGAAGATGAACGTGTTGTAGAGAGTAAGATAGCAGGGGTATAATCGATTTCTTCTGGATTTTCAGGTAAATAAAAATATTCTTTTAAAGAACTCCAATCGCAATCCCTTATGGTCATAATTTTATCGAGATACGAACTAACCCAAATATTGCCAATTTTTGAATTAGATTTAATATTGTTCAATTTTGAATTAGTGATATCAATATAATTTGGGTCTAATTCAAAACCGATATATTGCCTACCTAATTTTTTTGCAGCGATAGCCGTTGTGCCAGTACCATTGAATGGATCTAATACAATGTCATTTTCGTCGGTAGTCATTAAGATAATTCGTTCTAATAAATGAATTGGTAATTGGCATGGATGTTCATCCCGGTATTTAGTATGTTTAATACGGTGAATATCAGTCCACACATCCGAAACTAAAGATCCAAATGGGTGTAAAATATTTTTTTTCCCGCCGTAATCTTTAGTCAAATATTTACTTTTACGATCTCTTTTATGAGGATACCTTACTTCATAAAATTTAAGCTGTTTCATGTGTTTTGCATAGAATAGAATGCCGTAATGATTGGGTTGTAATGTTTTTCCCATTGGCATAGTTGGTGCATCCCAAGATATCCAATGTTTAAAATCGGCAATTTTATTTAAAAAATTTGCATAATATGTGAGCCACTTAGGAATATTGTGCAAAAAAATGGATCCACTTGGTTTTGTAATTCTTACCATTTCAATAATCCATGACTCGCACCAAATTAAATACTCTTGTAATGCTAGACTATCTTTATAAGAATTATAACCTTTTTTTAGGTTAAAAGGCGGATCTGCAAAGGTCATGTCTATCGAATTATCAGGAATTTGTTTTAACAAATTTATACAATCACCTTGATGTATTCTATTTAAAAAAGAATCTAACATTTTAAATGAAATTTAAGATACGCAATAAACCTTTTTAATTCATCTTTGTGAAAAATAAAATGTATTTTTTTCAATAACTATTTTATATTTTTGATTTATTGTCATACTTGCAAATATACATTTATTTTACTATAAAATATGAATTTACTTTATTTTTCAAAAACTAATAATATTCATGAGCAAATTTTAGGCTTTTATTTTCTAATATAAGGGGGGGGCTCATAAAACCTTTCTGGTAGTTTATTCCCTTTTAGATAATCCTCTACAGCCATTTTAGATTTACCCGGAAGCTGCCAACTATACACTTCGATATAGCCATCTTGACAAAAAATATTGGGCTTATTTGTTTGAGAATTTAAAGTTACTGTGCCAATGATTTTGTGGTGTTCAACTGTTTCAAATTGAACCTCATAAAATTTAATAGCACCTAATTCGCATACACCAACAGCACCAGGAAAATTATTCAATCCACGAATAAAATTATACACTTTTTGAACGGGTTGTTGCCAATTAATATACACATCTTCGTTTTTAATTTTAGGGGCAAGTTTTAAAGAATTTACATCTTGAATCAATTCATCTTGAGATTTAAATATACATTGTTGTGAAAATATTTTGTGGATGGATTCAAATAACAATGCGGCGCCTACAGCTAACATCTTATTATAAACCGTTGCCATGGTGTCTTTAAGTAAAATTGGAATTTTATATTGGTCTATAATGTCGCCACTATCTATCACATGTTTTAGCTTAAACGTTGTTAAACCTGTCTCGGTTTCGCCATTAATAACCGCCCAATGAATGGGGGCGGCACCGCGGTAATTGGGCAATAATGAAGCGTGTAAATTGATAGTGCCTTCAGGTGGCATATCCCAAACCTGTTGGGGTAACATTCTAAATGCCACTACAACCTGAAGGTCGGCATCAAACAATTTCAGGGAATCTAAAAAATAAATGTCTTTTAAATTTGTAGGTTGAAGTAAAGGAATTTGATGTTGTAACGCTATTTTTTTAACAGCCGAAGGTTGTAGTTTTAGCCCACGTCCTGCAGGTTTATCGGGTGCAGTAATAACCGCTACGATGTTTAAACCAAGTTTTATAAGCCCCTCTAGAATGATTGCGGCAAAATCAGGTGTTCCTAAAAAAACAATTTTTTTAAATTGTAAAGCATTCATCGTTATGGAATCATTAATTTTAAACCAGGTGAAAGATGATTATATCTGCCAACTAAAAAGAGATAATAGTTGGTATCTTTTTCGAGTTTGTTTAACGGAATTTGAGCCTCTTTTTCAAATTGAGAAGAAAAAACAATTTCTGACTTTTGAGGCGATATTTGTTTTACAATTATAAGTTGTTTAACTTGGTTTTTCCCGATATAGTTTACGATCAAGTTTTTTTTATTATAAGATAAAATAGGTGCTTCAATGCTAATTTGAGGAAGATTTTCAATATAAGGTACTAGTGCATTGGAATTAAAATAATGATTTTTTAAACTATCTTTCCAACCCATAGATTCTTTCTCTAAAATTTTACTGCTATAAAAAATAAAACCTTGAGCATGAGAAGCATTTCTAACATCCTTAATTTGTTGAGGTAGTTCGGTATGCTTATCCCAACCTTTTGCATTATCCAGGTTTCGATATATGCCAATTCCAATATACAGTTGTTTATTATAAGTATGGGCGTTCCACCATGGTAAAAGTATATCAAAATCTGCTAATTTATGCCCTTTTTCCCAATAAAGTTGCGGAGCTACATAATCCATCCACCCCATTTTTAACCACAATAAAATATCGGCATATAAATCGTCATAATTCGTTTGACCAGCACGGGTATTGCTACCCTCAGGATCTTTGTCTTTATTACGCCAAACGCCAAACGGACTTACACCAAATTTTAAATAAGGGTTTATCGATTTTACTTGTTGATAAATTCGTTTTACAATAGTATCGCAATTGCTACGCCTCCATGCCTCGTGGCTTAAATTTCGGGTATTTTTTTTATAAGTAACATAATCTGGGAAGACTTTATTAGGAATGCGATAGGGATAAAAATAGTCGTCGATATGTAAACCGTCAATATCGTACCGTTCACAGATATCTTTGACAATATTTTGGGTGTAATCCCAAACCTCAAGTAAGCCAGGGTTAAAATATTTTTTATCACCATAATGCAAAAACCATTCTGGATGAATGTTCGTGATATGATTTTTTGCTACAAAATCTTTGTCATTAATCGTTGCTCGGTAAGGGTTTATCCAAGCATGAAATTCTAAACCGGCTTTATGGGTTTCTTCAATCATAAATTGAAGTGGGTCGTAATATGGGAATGGTGGTTGTCCTTGTTTGCCAGTTAAATAAGCACTCCAAGGTTCAAATTGTGAGGGATAAAAAGCATCGGCATGAGGACGAACCTGTACTATGAGAGCATTTATGCCCAATTTTTTATGAAATTGAACTAAGGCAATAAATTCGGCTTTTTGTTGGTTTGAATTTAAGGTAGAGATTGAAGGGTAATCGATATTCTTAACAGTGGCAATCCATACGCCTCTAAATTCAAAAGGTGGCGCAGGTGCATGTTGCGTCTTAGCGAATTGAGAAAAGCCACAAAAAATCAAAAAAACCAAAGTTTTTTGAGCCGGTGCTTTCGCTTTTAAAGAAACAAATATTTCCCAAACAAGCCACACAGTAATTGCACCTAAGGCATTGGCTAAAATATCCTTTATATCAAAACTTCTTTTAATAAATGGTATTTCTTGAAAACATTCAAGGATAATTCCATATAAAATAATTAAAAATGTATATTTTAACCTTTTAATAGCCGTTAATTTACTATAAGAAGCTTTAAAAAGCAAAAAATTACAGACAGCAAAAATAAAAAAATGAATAATTTTATCTAAATTTTCTATGACATGGAATTTTGGGTTGTCAAAATTTTTTTTAGGAATAAGCAAGAGAATAAAAATGATAATCGCCCAAATTACAGCCAGTTTTCGGTAAGGTTTCATTAGTTTCTAGTTAAGGCTTGATATTGCTCGGCTGTTAATAAATGCGAAGTATCTACAGGTACCTGCAGTTTTACTTTTACAATCCAACCTTCACCATAAGGGTCTTTATTAACAAGTTCGGGATGGTTATTGAGGTTTTCATTAAATTTTTCAATAGTAGCAGGCACTGGTAAAAATAAATCGCTTGCAGCTTTGGCGGCTTCAATTGTACCAAAAATTGCATTGCCATCAAGCGTTTTACCGAGGCTATTTACATCCACATAAACAATATCACTAAGTTCGCTTTGGGCAAAATCTGTTATACCGATTGTGCCAACATTGTCTTCTATTTTAAGCCATTCGTGGTCTTTAGAATAGAATAGGTTTTGAGGTAATTCCATAAAAAATTTTTAATGATTAAAATCTTTCAAACGCAGAAAAGAAAAAGTCGCTTTCAATTTTGGCATTTTCATTACTATCACTTCCATGAATGGCGTTTTCGCCAATACTTGCTGCATATAATTTACGAATGGTGCCCTCAGCCGCTTGGGCAGGATTAGTAGCCCCTATAACCGCTCTAAAGTCGCTTACAGCATTATCTTTTTCTAAAATTGCCGCAACAATGGGTCCTGAAGACATAAATGATACTAATTCACCATAAAATGGACGTTCTTTATGAACCTCGTAAAATAAGCCTGCTTGCTGGGCTGTTAAGTGTACCCATTTCATAGCTTTAATTTTAAAGCCAGAATCTAAAATGTGTTGCAAGATGTTGCCTGTATGTCCTTTAGCAGTGGCATCAGGTTTAATCATAGTGAATGTCATGTTACTCATAAATATAATATTTTTGGCAAAATTACAAATTTTTATTCATATTTATCAAAACGTTTTCAGGGTTTTTAAAATAAAATGTTATTTGGGATTTTTAAAAAACATCACAATTGGTTTTATTATTATAAAAACTCTAAGGATAAATGCGGATTATTTGGGATAAATATCGTAATATTGCATTTACAAAAGGTATTATTATGTCTATAAACGTAAATGAAAAAAAAGCAATCATCAATGATTCTAATATTGAAATAAAATCAGTTTACACCTCAGCAGATGTTGTAAAAAACAACGTAGAAGAATTGCCTGGAGAATTTCCATATACTCGTGGTATTCAAAAAGATATGTATCGTGGTAAATTTTGGACGATGCGACAATATGCAGGTTTTTCAACCGCCCAAGAAAGTAACCAACGCTATCATTATTTATTAAAACAAGGTGTGTCGGGTTTAAGTATTGCTTTCGATTTACCAACCCAAATTGGCTATGATTGTAATCACCCCTTAGCGCATGGTGAAGTCGGTAAAGTAGGCGTATCAATATGTCATTTACAAGATATGGCAACCTTGTTCAAAGGCATTCAGTTAGAAAATATTAGTACTTCAATGACCATAAATTCCACAGCGTATATTTTATTAGCTTTTTATGTAGCTCTGGCAAAAAAGCAACAAGCCGATTTAACCAAATTAACTGGAACGATACAAAATGATATTTTAAAAGAATATATAGCAAGGGGTACATATATTTACCCGCCAAAACCATCTTTAAAAATCATTACCGATATTTTTGAATGGTGTAAACATGAAGTGCCAAAATGGAATACCATTTCGATATCTGGTTACCATATACGCGAAGCGGGCAGCACCGCGGTTCAAGAGGTGGCTTTTACCTTATCTAATGGTAAACAATATGTTCAAGCGGCTTTAGATAAAGGGTTGGATATCAATAGTTTTGGTAAGCGTTTATCGTTTTTCTTTAATGCCCATAACAATTTATTTGAAGAGATTGCTAAGTTTAGGGTGGCTCGTAAAATTTGGGCGCAAATTATGAAATCCTTTGGTGCTACAGATCCTAAGGCGATGATGCTCCGCTTCCATACCCAAACGGGTGGCTCTACTTTAACGGCTCAACAACCCTATAATAATATTGTAAGAACAACGATTCAAAGTTTAGCGGCTACCTTAGGGGGCACGCAAAGTTTGCACACCAATAGTTATGATGAAGCCTTAGGATTGCCGACAGAATTAGCGGCTCAAGTAGCCTTAAAAACACAACAAATTGTGGCTTATGAATCTGGCATTACACAGACAGTGGATCCTTTGGCTGGAAGTTATTATTTAGAAAATCTTTGTGCCGAAATGGAAGCTTTAATTTGGCAAAAAATAAAGCATGTGGATGATATGGGCGGCAGTTTGGTGGCAGTTGAAAATAATTATTTTCAAAATGAAATTGCCGAAACAGCTTTTAAATACCAGCAAAGCATTGAAAGTAAAAATAAAATAATTGTTGGTGTTAATGATTTTATTGTGCCAGAAAATGAAACAATTCCGATTTTAAAAGTGAATACAGCCATACAAACCGAGCAGATTGCATTATTAAATCAAATAAAATCTGAACGTAATGCACTTACAGCAAAAACGGCTTTAGAAAATTTAGACCGTGATTGTAAAGAGAATAAAAATATCATGCCAGCGGTTTTGTATGCGGTTGAAAATATGTGTACCTTAGGCGAAATCGCCGATGTTTTAAGAAATATTTATGGTGAATATAAGAGTGTTTAATACTGAGTTGAAGAAAATTTCATGGAAACGATAATTCCAGTTAAAGCATTGGACATTTACAAAATATGGATAAAATTTGCAGATAAATATGAAAATAAAATAAATATAAATTCTATTTCAATACAGGTAAATCCTTAGCTCTGTTAGATAAAAAATATTTTATTTTTTTTAACTTGATGATATGGGTGGTATAACTTGGTCTAATGGCTTTGATTTTTGTCCTAATTTTTTAAGAAGTTTAGCAGAAAATGAAACAAAAACTAACTTAATTTGTGTTGTTGAGTAATTCCTTAAAATCTGAAATAAAATCATGATAACCTTTTTTTATTTCATCTAAAGTTGTCTCAGAATCTAACCTGTTATCGTAAACCCACTGAAACAAATCTTCATTTAAGCCCTCTGTATAATGTTTTTCTTTTATAGAATTCCCTTTTTCAATAAAAGGAGAAAGCATTTTATGATGATATAAACAAATATCATAATTATAACAATAATGTTTTAGATAGGCTTTATTAGCATCTTTTTTTAATCGGAGTTTATGATATTTGTCATGACATGTTATAATATATCTTTCATTATATAAACTACTATTTAATATATCTTTTAAAATTAGTTCTGTTTGTTGTTTGTCAAAGTCTTCATTAAAATCTGGAGGTTTATTTTTGTAAAATACTAGAATTTTTTGTCTTAATTCTATTTTTTTAATTTCAATATAATTTTCAGTTTTATTAAATTCATTTACAATAAATAATAAAGGGTCGTTATTTAAACCCCTATTAGCTAAATATATTGAAAGAACTTTATTATTTAATTCAAAATAATCATCTCTTCTTGTTTGCATATCATTTTGATCTACTTTTAAAGTTTCTATTTTATTTAACAAATCATTAAATGTTTCCTCATTCGGAATCGCAGGTTTATCTGAGTTAGATACATCCGTAATAATTACTTTAAAGTTTTTCCATTGATTAAATTTTTTTATATCAAATTCTTTTAATAATTCATGGTATTGAGAATAATAATATTGTAAAAACATACTTCCATAAGCTTTGTTTTGATCATCTTCAAATAGTGAATCAAAATTTATCGTTATAATTTCAAATAAACTATAAATTATATCTTGATACAACTGGTTACTCATTTCATCTCTAATTTTCTCTCTATTTAAACTTAAAATATCCGAAGCTTTATAATTATGAATATTTACATTTATATATAAAAAATTTAATCTGTACCTATTTTCAACTGGTTGGTTTTTAAAATATATATTGATAAATGATCTATTTGATTTGACTTTTAAATGAGTCCAAATATCAAATTCTAATGATTTACTTTTAGAAAAATAAGAAAATCTAGTATTATTTGTTTCTATTAATTCGTTTTTATTAATACCGTTAATTGATAAAGTAAGCGGAATATTACTTTTTTCAAAAAAATAAATTATTTCATCAATAATTTTAGTAATGTCTAAATCCAAAGTTGGATTAAGAAAAGGATCATAATCTCTTAAAATTTCCAGGCCTTTTTTATGTCTATCATTTAATTGCCATCTTTTGGGTATCAATTCGGTTTTATATTCAAATTGAAACTTTGTAAAAGGTTTGAAATGATAACTTGGTTTAATTTTTTTTATTAAAACGCCGCCATCATTCATAGAATTTGGTGAAAATAATTCAATCTGATATGCTTCTTTAGTAAAATAACTTTTGGTTTCTAAAACCACTTTATTTGTAATCATAAAAATACTTTGAAAGCCAATACCAAAATTTCCAGAAGGACGAAGCCATTTTGGCATTTCTTCAACTTCTCTATTTTTTTCTTTATTTTTTGATGAACTACCAATTTTAATTAAAAATTTTAAATCTTCTTTTGATATTCCAATTCCTTGATCCTCTATACTTATTAACCATACTTTTTGTCCTTGTTTTTCATCTTGTTTTTGTTCTTGAATTTTAATGTTAATTGGATATTTTTTGATTTTTTCATTAAAATTAATATTATTTGGCTCATCAAAGTAATTATATTCTTTATATTCAAGCCATAGTCTTAATAGCGTTGCGTCCGCAGCATTTTGTAAGACTTCTCTGATACATTCTAGTTTATCAGAATAAATATTAGTTCCTCTAAATAAGTCCATTGCTTTTTCAATATCTACTGAAAACTTCGGTTTGGTAAATTCATCTAAATACTCGTAATCTTTAATTTCAACTTTTAATTCACCAATGGATGGCAAATATCCAAAATTTTTAAAAGGTTCAATTTTATTCCATTTTAATATTTGTTCAGTTAATTCAGATTTTATAAAGTCAAACCAATGTTGAGTAATTTGAGCTGTTTCATAATCATCACATTGGGCTTTAATATTTATAATTTCATTATTGATACTAAAGGCTTTGATAGAAAGATGTTTGTTTTTATGAATAATAGTGTCTTTGGGTATTTTTGATAATGTGCTTAGCATAACTTCAGAAAAACGATTATTATCAATATCTAATAGATCCCCAATTCTTAAAAGAAATGAGATAAACCTTGGATGGCAATGTTCTGTTTCTATACCATTTTCAATTTGAGGTAATTGCATGACTTCGTCAAAGGATTTAGTGTGGCAAGAACAAATTTCTGATAATAAACCTAAAATTCTTTTAGGAATAATAGCTTTTGGCAGATTTATTGACAACTCTTGGTTATTGTCATTAATAATTTCTTTAGATCTATGTCCATGTTGCTTTCTATAATATTCTGCTAAGATATACTTTATACCATCATGATACTCCAAATTTAAATTTTTTGTATTATAATTAATTTTTTCATCAACAATTTCAAATTGAGATGCAAATTCGTTTAAACTATGTTTCTTATTTTCTTTAATATCTTTAAAAAAAATTAAAAAGTCTTTTTTGTTTATTGTTATTTCAAGTTCACCGCTAGAAACTGCCATCCCAATGTCGTGTAAATAACTTGCTTCAAGAATAAGCCATATATCAATTGCACTTAGTTTTTGAATTTTATCCTCACCTAAAATTCTAATAATATTATTTATTATTGATAATGAATGTGATTCATCATGAAGACTATAATGTGGAAATAAACGATAAACAGCATTAAGAGCCGGTGGTATAATTTGTTTATCATATTTCCATTTAGCATATAAAATCTCACTTTGAGTTCCGTTTGTTTTTTCAAAAAGAAGATTTTCAAGATATTTTATCATGGTTAATTTTTATAGTTGTAAAAGTACAACATTTTTTATAAACTATTATTTTTTATAAATTAATTAATACTTAAAATTTATAATTTCGTAACCATTATAGACTATTTTAATGTATAAATATTTATATCTTATTTTTTTAGATAATATTTATTATCGTTTCATCGCCTGCGATATTTCTAACTTTTAAACGAAAGGGTTTTTTTTTATAAGATATTTTGCCATTCCAAAATTCTTTTGTTTTTTTTCCGTTCACACATACAAAGCTATTCTTGTCAATTTTAATTTCAAAATCACTTTGCCAAATGCCGTCAGTATTGGTACAATCTAAAGAAATCATTTCAATGAGTTCGAGCCCATGTTCACTTATTTCTATCGGCGTGTAGTTTTTCTTATTTAATTTTTTTTCAGATACAGCGTCATCGTTCAATTCAGATTCCAAATTTTGAGCGTCTATACTATTTTCGTGTTTGCGGTCTGAATTATTTTCAAAAAGCAGTTTTTTATTAAAACTTAATACTTTTTTTTGGTTGTACTCATCTATTTTTTGCATGAGACGGTCACTAATAAATTTAGTACATATTATTTCTGTATGATTCAGTTCGTATTCAAGATAATCGTTCAAAACAACCTCGTCTAAAACAATTTTTAAATCGCGCAGCTCAATGTTGATGTTGGTATTATTGTATTCTTTTATAAAGTTTTTTAATTGATTTTCATCGTCAATATCAATGTAATATATAATAACTTGTTTAATATTTTCGGGCAAATCGGGCATGGCTTCATTTAAAATGCGATTCATGAAAGGCATATCTAAAACTTTAGTGCTATGGTCTAATAAATTAGGAATATATACCGGTACTAAGCCAAGCTTACTGTTGTTTAAAGCACCAATCCAAAAACTATTTAAGTCTTCTTGGTTGTGTAAGCCAGGAATCAAAGTTTTTAGTTTGTCCATGGTTTGAATTGGGTTACGGAATAATGCAACGCCATCTTTAACGTCAAAAATATCAAACTCGGCTTGTGCCAATTTCAATCGATCTCTCACGGTTTGAATGCTATTTAGTCCTACATCCACATGAATAAAATTACGTTTTAGGTCGTGGGCAACTTTGGCAGTTACGCCGCTTCCACCAAAAAAATCTGCTACAATCATGCCTTTTTTTGAAGCAATTTCAATTAATATATTTAATAGTCCTTCTGGTTTCTGAGTATTATAGTCTAGTCTTTCGGTTGACAAATTTAAAACGGGTCTGGTATTATATTCTATAATTTTGCCGTCGGGTAATACTCTGTTAACTATTCCATTGATTGTATCTGTTAAAATTGTGTCAACATAAAATTTGCCATTTTCATCTTGTTTTGAGCCCATAAATGGATTTTCTAAGTATTGCCGTTCATAAATAGTATTTATTTTGAAATTTTCATTTTTTTTAAAAAAATAAATAGCGTCATGTTTTCTTGCAATGGAACCTTCTTTAGAAGCACCACCACTTCTGTAAAACCACACAATTTCATTTAAAAAATTATCTTCTCCAAACACTTCGTCCATTAATATTTTTACATAATGTCCGATATGCCAATCAAGGTGCACATAGATGCTGGCGGTGTCGTTCATGATACTTTTAATAGCTACAAGATTTTCGTACATCCAATTTAAATAATCTTCTTTGTTCCAAATATCGCCGTACATTTTCTCTTCAAAAGCCCGTAATTCAGCCAGATCAAGTTGTTCTTCGGCTTTGGCAATTTTTTCAGCCAGTTTTGGGTTGCGTCTGATATAAACTTTCTTAGCATAATCGGCACCGCTGGCAAAAGGCGGGTCGATATAAACCAAATCCACTTTGATACCCTTATCTTTAAGATAGGCACAAGCCGATAGGCATTCGCCACGAATAACAAGGTTTTTAGGATTATTGCCGACGCTTTCAATTTTGTCAACTTCGTAAAGAGGAAGCCCTCTTTTAATTCGGTCAAAAACACGTTCATTATCTCTATATTTTAAAATTCTACGGGTACGAACAACGTTATCTAAAACGGCTTGACCTTGCACGGTATTAGGTACATGTGATATATATTTTATGGGCATAATTTATGATTTAATGAATGATTCTACTTCCTTTTTTAATAAAGGTAAATGATTAATAATAATATTCCAAATTTCAGAACTATCAATTTCATCGTAGCCATGCGAAATTTTATTTCTTGTATTAACAATTTTTCGGGCATTGGTAATTTTAAATTCTGGATTTAATTCCAGTAACTTTTTTACAGCTTCTCCAATAATTTCAATGTTTCTTTCAACAGCATTTTGCAACATAGAGTTTTTAATATAATTCTCAAATACAAGCGGTTCGCCTAAAAATTCATAAATTTTACGAATACTTTCTAATATATCAAATAAAAATTTATTTATTTTATTCTCCATAAATTAATTTTTTGGTTTGGTTTAATTCTTTGATAAAAAAAGGATTTTTTAATTGATTTTCAGTAATTAAGTCGATGTTACAATTTAAAATGAACGCTAATTCGTCTTCTAAATCCCATATAGCTTGTCCTTTAAACAATGGGTTTAAGTTATCTTGAAAATGAATCAATAAATCAATATCGCTTTTTTCATTAAACCTATTGGTACAAACAGAGCCAAAAGCATACGCCCTGCTAATATTATATTTTTTTAAGATTTTTTTTATTTGAGGTAATTTTTCTTTTAAGTGTTGGTGTAGCATATATATTATTTAAAAAATTCAACAATAATGTTATTTAGTTTAGCTAAGTTTTCATGTATGGTAAGATTATCTTGCAAACAAAGGTATTCAAATTTTTGGTATCCAAATTCTTTGTTATTTATTTGCAAAAATTCTGTTTTCATAAATTTTTGGCGATCTTCAAATTGCGATTGTTCGGCAAAACCGCTGCCCTTAGTTTCAATAATGAGCACTTTGTTGATGGCTTCCTGTTGTCGTTTGATGATTAAAAAATCTGGTGTATAAAATCCAATTTTTTGATAATGGTTATTTTTTTTAGCGTAGCAAATAATTCTAAAATCGGTTAAATGTTTTTCACCATTATAATAAACCTCAAGATTTTTTTCTTGAATCTCTTTTAAATTCAAGGATTCTTTTAAAAATTCAAGTTCAAATTTACTTTGCCAAAAATTGTAGGGGAGATAATGAAAGCTTTGATTTTTAGAACGGATTGCAGGCGTTAGTTCATTTTTTTTAACGTGAAAATCATAGGTATAGTTTTCAATAAACGATTCAAAACCATTGGATTTCATTGTATCAACCATCACCTGATACGATGCTTTAAAGGCTTCTTCAGATTGCTCTGTGGGGGCTATGTTTTTTTTATCCATATTGATTATCCGTGTGGTTTCTTCCTGATTAGGATACAGTAAATTACTATTAGGAATTTTAGATAAATGTTCAATAAGCAACATTTGAGCGGATTGCGGCACAATATCATATTTTGTTTCATATTTTCGTTGGCGATGAAAAGCCAAACGAATATCGGATTGAATATTTGTCTGGTTATACAATTCATTATAATACAAAAGATTCTTTTCATAAATTGTAATGTCATCAAATAGTTTTTCAAGTTCAGTTTTAAATTTCATTAAATCTTTTACAGAAATTTTGTTAAAACTGCCTTTGGCAATATTAAAAATCCACTGATTAAACTGTGCTGGTTCGCCTTTAACAGCCGTAATAAAATCAGTAGTTTTAACCTCATTCAAATTTAAACCTCTGTTAATAATTGTTGCGTCATTAAAATTTTTATGAATTTGAATATTGTTAATTTTTTGTTCGGTATTAAGATTATCTTCTATCGTTATTGTTTGATATTCAATATTTAATTGATAAAAATCTATCTTAGGAAGTTTCAGAAACTCAAGTCTTGAAAATCTTTCAATCTGTTCGGTTGATTTCGACTCTTCAAGATTATTTAATTCTTTAATATTGGTTTGTTGTTCGTCTTTAAGCTGTTTATCTAAAAATTTAGCATTGTCTTCATTCAACCAAATCAGAGCGGTTTCTTTTTTATGGGCATCTACCTGGCGTAAGCAACGGCAACTGGTTTGTAAAACCATATTTGTAGGACAATCACCTTTTTGAGAAAGGATAACACCTGTTAAACTTTTGCAATCCCAACCTTCTTTACCCACTTGAACCAGTAGAATAATTTTTTTCTTGGATAGCGCTGTGTCTAAAGAGGCAAATTCCGTGTCATTGTCTTTACTAAGTTTATATTTTTTATTGCCTTTATGATACTTTAAAATCAATTCGGGCTGAATATTTAATGCGTTGGTAAGAAATGGAAAAATTATTTCTTCAAGATTTTCGATACTACCGCAATAGATTGCTATTTTGGCAATAGTGCCATTATTGTAAGTTGTAGATGCGTATTTTTGAAAAAAATCATGAATACCATTCTTGATAATTTCAAGTGAGCTTAAGCCAATTGCATACTTGACTTGTGGTTTTTTTAAGAACTTCTGGATTGCGGTAGTTAGCGGATAATAAAATACGGTATTGGTAATTTCAGAAAATTTTATTTTAAGATTATCTGTAATATTAACCGTATCATTTTTACTTAAAAAAGGGGTTCCAGAGTATCCCAAAACGCTATTGATATTACCGTTGAGATGCCATTTAGAAACAACTTGCCTCAATTTAATATCATCGGTGGCGGCGTGGTGTACTTCGTCTATATGTATTTGAAGATGAGGAATTTTGCTAATAATATTTCTTAATTCATTAGCAAGTTTATCTTGTTCGTCTTCTGTTTTTTCAAATAATTCTCCGTAGTCATTTAATTCTAAGCGGTCTAGTATTACTTTTTCAGCATTCACAATCATTACTAAGCCCATGAATGCTTCAAAGGGCTGATAGTTATTGATTTTTTGAGCATTGGGGTTACGGGCTTTATTGCTTTTTTGAGCTGTTTTGGGTTGGTCTAATATTTCAAATTTTATAAGATTTTTAATGGTGCTAGCGGCGGGTTCTGGCAATATCCAAGACGGGTCGAATGTTTCGATGGTTTTAAGGCTTGGGATAATAGAAGATTTTAGTCCAGATGGAACAAGAATTATAAAGTTATGGGCAAAAGTTTTATTATCGGGTTCGTTTAAGGCAAAATATAAATCTAAATAAATAATGGAAGCCATTAAAAAGGTTTTCCCTGCCCCCATTGGCAAACTGAAAAGATAATCTGTATAATGAATGCCATAAAATATTTGTTTGATTATTTTTTCATACTCAATATTAGTCGGGTTATTGATGATGTATTCTTCTAAATCGGGCAGTAACTTTTCTGAGTTATTATTATGTTTTGTTTTCAATCTACTCAATTCAAATAATGATTTTGCGGCTTTATTATTTTCAAATAGGTCTCTTGCTGTTTGATTAATGTTTAATTTGGTTAAATCCACATCTTGAGAAAAAAAACCTTCGGATACGAGTTCCCATAAGGGTTTATTTTGTCCTTTAATTTTTAGATACAAATAGGTTTCAAGGGCTTCATATTGAGCGGCTCTTAATTTCCCATTTTTCTTAATATAATCAATAATCGGTTTAACGGTGCATTCCTGAGATTGAAGCCATTGATTTTTATGAAATGCAATAATAGATTGAAGCATTATAAATTAAGGGTAAAATTTTAGGTACAAAATTACCACTTTATGTTTACATAACAAAATATTAAAATTATTTTACGCAAACTTAGTTTTATTTCGAGGTCTTGATGCATTTATAAAAAGCATCTTGGCTTTTTTTGCAGTTTGATGTGAAAATAGGGGGTAATGGACTTAAAATTTATCAAAAATCATTAAAAAGTACATTTTATTTTATTTTTTTTAAGATTTTTTAAGATTTTTTATTTTTTTTTGATTTTATGTAAAAATATTAGTACCTTTGTGTCCCTTAAATTTGTTTTGGCAAATTTTTTTGAGGCAACTCAAAATCCATAGGGTAAAACCAAATTAAATTAATTGCTTATGCAACATTATGAAATTATGGTAATCTTTACCCCAGTTCTGTCTGAGGAAGATTACAAAAAATCTTGCAAATTTTATCAAGATTTTATTAAAGAAAACAAGGGTGACATTATTCATTCAAACCCATGGGGCTTGAAAAGTTTAGCGTACCCTATTAAAAAGAAAACCTTTGGAATTTATTGGGTACTTGAATATACAGGTGACAATAAAATAAACGAAGCGTTAAAGATTCAAATCCAACGAGATGAAAATGTGATGCGGCATCTTATTATTAAACTCGATAAGAATGGCGTTCATTACAACGAAGTCATTCGCAAAGGCGGATTCCCTAAACAAGTATTATTTGACAAAAATCAAAAGGAGGAACTATAGTATGGCAAAGCAAGAAATTAAGTACCTAACCGCCGCAAATAAGGAGAAGTACAAAAAGAAATATTGTCGATTCAAACGTTTTGGCATTAAACACGTTGATTATAAAGACATCGACTTTCTTAAAAAGTTTTTAAACGAACAAGGTAAAATATTACCAAGACATTTGTCTGGAAATTCGGCAAAATATCAGAATAAATTAGCGCAAGCCGTAAAACGTGCACGTCAGATGGCATTATTACCTTTTGTAACCGATTTATTTAACTAAAAAAAGATTATTATTATGCAAGTTATATTAATTAAAGACCACGACAGACTAGGAAGCAAGGATACCATTGTTAGTGTTCGTAATGGTTATGGTAGGAATTATTTAATTCCTCAAAAATACGCTGTGGAAGCCATCGAATCTAATTTAAAGCAACTCACCGAACGCAATAAAGTGAAAGCTAAAAAGGCTGATGATTTAATGTCTAAAATACATCATGTTATTGATTTACTCAAAAATACTAAACTTATTTTGAAAACCAAAGTAGGTCAAAACAATCGCATATTTGGTAGAATAACCTCTTTACAGATTTCCCATGAAATTAAATCTGTTTTAGGCTTTAGTATTGATAAAAAAGCGATTATTATTGAAGAGGATATCAAAGAAACAGGTAGCTATGTAGGAAAGATTGAATTTGATGCTACAACGACGGCTGAATTTAACTTTGAAGTTGTTTCTGAATAAGAAGCGGTGGAATTAGTTGCAATACTGATTTTTTAATAATTTATTATAAAGTCGAATTTAGGCTTACTTATCAGTTATAATTCTGTTTATATGTTACTCTTTGTAATAAAAACAGTGAGTTTATAAAATGTTATTAAAGTTGTTCAAAAATATTTAAACATTTTTAAATTTTTAAATTAAAAAACTTAGCTTTGCATACTATCCAAAAATTTTGGATATTTGTGTAAATTGGTAATTTAATTTTTATGAAACAAATACTTTATTTATTTTTCTTATGTAGCGTTACTTATAGTCAAGCTCAAAAAACGGTTCTAATCGCCAAAAATTTAATTGATGGTACAGGAAACGTTGTGGCAAACCCCGTGATTGTTATTGAAGGTTCTAAAATTATAAACATCACTACTAAAAACCATATTCCCAAAGACGCCACTGTAATAGATTTAGGCAACTATACCTTACTTCCAGGTTTAATTGATATGCACGTGCATCCAAACCTTACCACGGGCGATTACCAAGTAGATTTTTTGAAAAGTTCCTCCGCTGCCAAAGCCTTGCAAGGATTAAGAAACGTTCAAGATTTATTGAAAGCAGGTTGGACAACCCTAAGAATAGCCGGCGATGGTGATGTTGGTTTTGCTGATATAGAAATTAAAAAGGCAATTCAAAAAGGATTATTTATTGGACCACGTATTTATGGTGCCGCGCACTACCTATCACCAACGGGTGGTGGTGGTGATATTAATTTTTTTTCTTATGAACAAAATATTATTGCAGATGGCTTGATAGCAGATGGCGTAGAAGAGTTTAGAAAAGCTGTTCGTAAAGAAATAAAATACGGCAGCGATTGGATAAAAATATTAGTTACAGGTGCTTTTATGTCAGCAGGTGATAATCCTAAGAATGTGCACATGACTTTAGATGAACTTAACGCTGTGGTTGATGAAGCGTCAAGACGCGATGTACTTGTAATGGCGCATGCCCACGCCGCTGAAGGTATTAAAATGGCTGCTAAGGCTGGCGTAAGAACGATAGAACATGGCTCTTTTATTGATGAAGAAGGTATGGATATTATGATTAAAAATAATACCTATTTAATTCCTACAATGACAGTTGGCTTATTTTTTGAACTACCCAAAAACGATAGTTCCATTTTATCAAAAGCCATTGAAATTACTAAAAATGCCACCAAACAATTTTATGAAAATATGACCTTAGCAGTAAAAAAAGGGGTGAAATTTGGATTGGGTACAGACTATTTGGGCTGGCCACCCGATTTTTCAGCTAAAGAATTTGAAGAGTATTTAAAAATAGGCATGACCCCAATGCAGGCAATACTTTGTGCCACAAAAATTAATGCTGAAATTTTAAAGAAAGATAAAGAAATTGGCACCATTGAACCAGGAAAATTTGCTGACATCATTGCTGTAAAAGGCGACCCATTAACAGACATCTCTGAACTTCAGAAAGTAAAATTTGTTATGATTGGTGGCAAAGTAGTAAAACAAGAATAGTATATAAAAGCCAATTTTAAAATATGCAATATGATTAAAAAATATTCCTATTACTTATGAAAATTCTTCACACCTCAGATTGGCATTTAGGAAGATCGTTGTATTCTAAAAGTAACCGAAACGCCGAACACCATAGCTTTTTAGAGTGGTTATTAATGATTGTTAAAAATAATGCCATAGATGTTTTACTGGTTTCAGGTGATATTTTTGATACAGCTACACCCAGTAGTAATTCCCAAACAATGTACTTCGATTTTCTTATCCAAGCTAAACAAGATGGCTGTAAAAATATTGTAATTGTTGGTGGAAACCACGATGCACCAAGTTTTTTAAATGCCACAAAAAAAATGCTTACCTCACTTAATATTTATGTAATTGGATGTGCCTGTGAAAATATTGAAGATGAAATTATTATAATTAAAGATTCGTTACATGTTCCTAAACTTATCGTTTGTGCCGTACCTTTTTTACGTGAAAGAGATATTAGTAAATATGTAGATGGAGAAAATGATACCGACCGTTCACAAAGAGTCAATAACGCTATTAAAAAACATTATGATGACATCGCAAAACTAGCAGAGTTAAAGCGTAATAGTCTCGGCGTTAATATACCTATTATAGCTACCGGACATTTATCCGTGGTTGGTGGCATTAGAAACGACGATGATGGTGTACGCGAAACCTATATCGGCAATATAGAAGCTGTTAGTAGTAACATCTTTCCGCAGGTTTTTGATTACGTGGCTTTAGGGCACTTTCATGTACCTTCAGTCATTAAAAATCATATTCGTTACTGCGGGTCGCCCATTTCCATGGGTTTTGGTGAGGCTAAACAAAATAAATGTATTTATATTTTGAATTATAATCCTGAACAATGTATTGAAACCATTGATATTCCACAGTTTCAAAAATTAGAATCGATTGCTGGTGATAAAACATTTATTGCTGCGCGTTTACAAGAGTTAAAGCAATTCAATAACTCCGTTTGGGTGGAAATTATTTATAAAGGAACCGAGTTGTTTCCAGATCTGAGTTATTGGGTTCAAGAATATATCAAGGACACTAACATAGAAGTAATAAAAATACAAAGTCGTCAAAATATTCAAGAGGTGTTAACCAAGCAAGATGTCTGCGAATCCTTAGAAGAGTTAAATCCATCTGATGTTTTTAAGCTTTTGATGCTTAAAAAAAATATTACGACAGAAATGCAAGCAGATTTATTAGAACTCTATAATCAAGTTATTTTAAGTTTACATGTTGAAAACTAAATAAATATGAAAATCATAAAACTTAAAATCAAAAACATTAATTCTTTAGTTGGGGATAATGAAATTGATTTTAGCCAAAATATTTTTACGAATGAAGGAATATTTGCAATCACGGGCAAAACGGGGTCTGGTAAAACATCGATATTAGATGCTATCACCTTGGCTTTGTATGGTAAAACGCCTCGTATGGGTAACATAGCGGGAAATGAAAATGAAGTATTAACACGAGGTGAAAAAGAGTGTTGGGCTGAAATTGAATTTGAAGTGTCTAAGAAAATTTGGAAATCTTCTTGGAAACAAGAATTAAATAAACAAGGAAAATTAAAACCTGTACACCGCTTTATTGCTGATAAAAATAATAATATTATTGCCGATCAAATACATGCTTGTAATACAAAAATTGTAGAAATTATTGGATTAAATTTTGAACAATTTACAAAAGTTATTTTGTTAGCTCAAGGCAATTTTACAGCTTTCTTACAAGCAGATAAAAACGATAAGGGACAACTATTAGAACAAATTACCGGTACTGAAATTTATGGTGACATATCAAAAAAAGTGTTTGAACAATTTAAACTAGAAAAGGAAAAAATGGATAGAATTAAGTTTGAATTAGATACCATTAAAATTTTATCACAAGAAGATCTTAAACAAATTTGGGACGAGATATTAATTTTAGAACAAACAAGTAAAGCCCTCAGTAATCAAAAACTCACAATCGAAACTACTAAAAATTGGCTACTTCATCTCAAAAAATTAGAAAATCTTATTTCAAAAAATAAAACCAAACTGCCCGAATTAGAACAAAAACTAGACGAAGCCCAAAAACTATTTTTGCAATCAAAGAAACTTTATGAAAATGTCATTCATGAAAAACAATCTTTAGAACCTGTCTGGAATAAAGTTAGAGAATTAGATACTAAACTAAAACTGAATGAAAACTTACTTAAGCCAATCCATGAAAATATTATAGAACTCAATCATACATGCCTAAATAAAAATGAAATTTTACATAAACAAAATCAAGATTTAGACCTAGCATTAAAGGATTTAAATAATAAAAAATCATGGCAAACCCAACATATTATATATGAATCAGTTGTAATTGAATATGCCGCCTTAGAACGAGAAAATACCTTGTTGTTAGATACCCTGCAAAAAATAAATTTGCAAAGCAATGACATATTAACTTGGCAAAATAATTTAAACTATGAAAAAGACTTATTAAAAACTGCTGTTGACAATTTTAAAATAAATGAAACGAATTTGAAATTAAAAGAAAATGAACTAGAAACCCATAAACAAAATTATATAAATATATTAGGTGGACCTGAATTATCACAACTTCAAATTGAAAAAGATAATATTACGAACATGGGTATTCAAATTAAAAACCTAATAGACCTTCAAAGTCGCATTCAGGATAGTAGGGTAATGCTTAATAATATAGAAACTAAGATATTAGCATTTGAACCTCAAAATAATAGAATCTTAGGAACATTAACTACTTTAAATACTAATAAAAATAATCTTGAAAAAAACATTAGTTTACTTCAAGAAAACATTAAATTAACCCAAACTATTCAAAGTTTAGAAAGCCATAGACATCATTTAAAAGATGGTCAAGCCTGTCCACTTTGCGGCGCTTTAGAACATCCTTTTGCCCAAGCTAATATTCCTAAAATTGAGGCTTCTGAAACCGAATTACAAGATAACAAAATAACATTGAAAGACACATTATATAAAATTCTTGAACTAGAAAAAGAACATACCCAGCTTGTTACAGAGTCAAAAAATGATACACTTAATAAAATAAAAGTTGAGGCTGATATTAATGACAATGTTATTAAAAGAAACACATTGATTGCATCTATTAAAAAAATAGATTTTAATTTTAATTTTATAGAAAATAGTTTAGTACTTGCAACCCTTAAACAACAATTAGAGCTAAAAAAAAATGATTACAAACACCTCACAAACCTGATAGATAATGCAACAAATATATCTAAACATATTTCACAGCTTAGAGATCTTGATATACCTAAATTACAACGTGATTTACAAACAGCGCAAAATGTAAAAAATGAAACTGAAACCAGATTTAAGTTAACCGAACAAAATATTCTTGCACAACAAAATTTGTTGAACGATATAAAAGAGGAGTATAATAATGCAGATATCGAATTTAAAAACAAATTACGTATTTACAACGTTGATAATTTTAGGTCATTAAAACATTGCTTAGATGCTTGGAATGACAATAAAAATAACATAGAGATTTTAAATAATAAAGTTGTAGCCTTTAAAAATGCCATTGCTATAATAACAAACGACATCAAAAATTCCAACGAATTATTACATAATAAAAACCTTGAAAAGCAAACGTTTTTAAATGAAAAACAAAGTTTAACAGACCAGAGAATTTCTTTATTTGCAGAAAAATCTATATCTGAGGACGAGTTACGTATCGCAAAACAACTCCGTGAAGCAGAAACCTCTAAATTAAACTACGAAAAGACATTACACTTAAATAGTACAGAGCTTGAAAAACTAAAAGCGATTATAACAGAAAATGAACAGGAATATAATCAACTAAAAACAACTAATATATCAGACAAGAATATAATACAGATAGAAAATGAAATTATTGAAATCACGAATCGTGCTGAAATAGTCATGCAAAATCTTGGTGCTAAAAAACAAGTTTTAGATGATCATGCCATCAAAAATAATCAATATCAAGTTAAACTTGAAGAGAAAAATAAGCAACAAATAATTTATAATAAATGGGGGGAGTTACATCAACTTATTGGCTCGGAGGATGGTAAAAAATATAGAAACTTTGCACAAGCTTTAACTTTTGAACATTTAATTCATATTTCTAATAAACAACTTCAAAAAATGGCAACGCGTTATATTTTAAAACGGATGGATGACACTTTAAATCCTTTTGATTTAGCCGTTATAGATACATTTCAAAATAATTTAGAACGCACCGCTCAAAACCTTTCTGGCGGAGAAAAATTTATAGTTTCTTTAGCCTTAGCACTTGGTTTAGCCAATATGGCAAGTAAAAATATGACCATTGATACCATGTTTATAGACGAAGGATTTGGTACCTTAGATACCGATTATTTAGATGTAGCTTTAAATGCTTTAGCCAATTTACAAAGTGAAGGAAAAATTATAGGAGTTATTTCTCATTTAACTGAGCTTAAAGAACGGATAGCATTACATATCGATATTGTACCTAATGGTCAGGGGCACTCTAAAATTATTATAAATGAGGCGCAGCATCATTAAATTTATCGCCAAATTCATTATAAAAATTAATGTTTATCAAATTTAATTGGTCGTTGTTTTTTAAATCTATCTTAATTTGATGTTTTTTAGACAAGGTTTTCAAAGGAGTTTTAAGAAAGCCACTTTTTAAATAAGTAGCCACAATGGGATGTACCTCAATGCTAACTTGTTTAGTGCCATTTTGACTCAAAATATTAAGAACACGGTCTAACTCTTCGTCTAAATTTTTAGACACTGTTATTTTACCAGTGCCCTCGCAAGCCCAACACCAATCATTTTTATCAACTTCAATCGCAGGTTTTGTTCTTTCGCGCGTTAATTGTAATAAACCAAACTTTGAAATTGTAGAAATTTTAATTCTAGCTTTGTCTGTTTTCATTAAATCGGTTAATGAATCGGTTACTGATTTTCGATGGTCTGGAAGTTTCATATCAATAAAATCTATGACAATAATACCACCTATGTCTCTTAATTTCAATTGTCGGGCTATTTCTTCGCAGGCTTCCATATTGGTTTGAAATGCGTTATCTTCTTGATTTTTATTTTGCTGATTATTACCACTATTCACATCGATAACAAATAACGCTTCGGTAGCTTCTAAAATTAAATAAGCCCCACTATTTAAATACACTTTTTTATTAAAAAGTTGTTTAAGTTGTTTATTAATTTGATAGGTATCAAAAATGGATGTTTTTTGGGTGTACATTGAAACAATATCTATTTTATCTGGGGCAATTTGTTGAATATAATGCAAAATAGTTTGATATAAGTTATTTTCGTTCACCACAATTTTGGTAAAATCTGGGCTAAGTAACTCTCTTAATATAGTTACGGCTTTATTAGATTCACTATAAAGTTTTGCTGGTGCAGGAAATTTAGAAACATTTTTTTCAATAGTTTTCCAAATTTCAAGACAATTTTTAAGGTCTTGTATAACTTCTAAATCCGACTTACCTTCAGCGGCAGTGCGGACTATAATGCCAAAATAGGGTGGTTTGTGTTCGTTTATAATTTTTTGTAATCTTAGTTTTTCCTCTTTAATAACTATTTTTTTTGAAATCGAAATTGTTTCTGAAAATGGCGTTAATACAATAAAGCGCCCTGGTATCGAAAATTCGCAAGTAACTCGTGGTCCTTTATTAAAAAATGGTTCCTTAGAAATTTGAACTAAAATACTGGGCTTATTGGCTAAGACTTGACTAATTTTTCCTGTTTTTTCAACCTCCATTGGGGTTTGAAAACTTTTTAAATCAATAATGTCAGCTTTTGGCTGGCTATAATGTTTACAAAATTTTAAAATATTTTTAATAGCTGGACTTAAATCGCTATAGTGTAAAAAAGCTGTTTTTTCATGACCAATTTCTACGAATACAGCATTTAATGAGGGCATAATTTTTTTTACCTTACCAAAATAGAAATCACCAGTTTGAAAGCTATCGCCCTCTGTTTGGGTTTCAAATCGGACAAGCTTTTTATTTTCCAACAAAGCAAGCTCCACCTTGTTTTTAGTACAATTAACTATAAGTTCTTTATCCACGAAATTAATAATTTATTCTTTAAGATATTGCTATCTTAAAGAGTATCAAAATTAAAAAGAAATATCCTATTTCTTTTTATGTCTATTTTTACGAAGTCTTTTTTTACGTTTGTGTGTCGAAATTTTGTGTCTTTTTCTTTTTTTTCCACAGGGCATAATTTAATATTTTAAGGTTTTATAAATTGATTTCGCAAGTTTTTAATCTTTAGGTTCAGTTCTTTTTTAAAATTAATATTGGTAATGAGTTTTTCAGCCTCTTGATAAAAATACACAGCACTATCGTACTGCATATTCAGTTCGTAGCATTCGGCAATATTTAATTTTAAATCCACATTTTTAGTTTGAAAAGGCAAAATTACTAAAAATCTTGCAATTGCACGCGAAAATTGCTTAGATTTTTTTCCAGCAACCCCTAAAACATAAAAAGCATATAAATTTGGAGGGTTTTTTTGTGCAAAAGCTTGAATTTGGGCAACAAAGGTCATGGGTTGGTTAGATAAATTACCTAATAATTGACATGCTGCTATGGTAATTTTAGAAGAATCATCATTATTATTAATTAATTCTACTAAATTTTGAGTTTTTATAGCAAACCAATTTTGCAGTTCTGGTTGAGAAACAACAAGCAAATTTTGTAAAAAAATATTAGATATATTTTTAATAAATTGTTTGTTATCTGATAATCTGGCTATTTTATATTGATATAATAAATAAGGTAAAACACTTCCTGCCGAATCGCTACAAAAATTGGCTAATTCTTTATAATAATTAGATTTTTTTAGCTTATCTCTTGAACTATTTGCCAAAGAATCCCGAAAGTTAAACCACAACCTTTGTCTTAAAGGCAAATTGTCTAAAAATTCTTTTAAGATCTCATCATCAGGCAAGATTTGGATTGACCCATTCGTTTTCTCTAAGGTGCTTAAAGTAACGTCTGTTTTTTTTAGTGAGGTAGGTATTTTGTTCATCAAATAAATAAAGCCAACACAAATACATGTAATTAAGATTACTCTTTTTACAATCACTTACGCTTTTTTTTGGAAGAGGCTTTTATTTCATTGACAAACTTTTTAGAGGGCTTAAAAGAAGGCACTATATGGGCTGGAATATTAATTTGAATATTTTTGGTTATGACCCTACCAACTTTTGCAGCTTTATGTTTGATAATAAAACTACCAAATCCTCTCATATAAACTGCTTCACCAGATTTTAAAGAACGCTTTACCTCTTTAACAAAATGTTCTAAAGTTAAAATAATATCTACTTTTGTTAAGCCAGTATTCTCTGCGATATTATTTACGATGTCTATTTTTTTCATAAAAAATAATTTTTACAAAGGTACAGATTTTTAACAATTAAATGATAACTTTGTAAAAATTTATGAAAACTTTTGCATTTGCAGATATATTGTTAAAATGGCATGTCATTACCAAACAAAGAAATGTGCCGTGGTATAACGAAAAAAACCCTTATAAAATATGGCTAAGAGAGATTATTTTACAACAAACCCAAGTGCAACAAGGACTTCAATATTATTTAAAATTTGTTAAAAATTATCCTACTATTCAAGCCTTAGCTTCTGAATCTCTTGAAGCCGTATTAAAATTATGGGAAGGATTGGGCTACTATAATCGATGCAAAAACCTACACAAAACAGCACAACAAATTGTTAATGAGTTCAATGGAAAATTTCCAGAAAATTATTCACAATTAATGACTCTAAAAGGCATTGGACCATATACCGCCGCCGCAATCGCTTCGTTTGCTTATAATTTACCTTATTCTGTAATTGATGGTAATGTCAAAAGGGTTCTTGCCAGAATTTATGGAGTTCAATCTAATCTCGAAACCTCGCAAGGGAAAAAATCCATAGACGCAATCCTAAAAAAAATATTTGATGCCACCCATTCCCCGCAATTTAATCAAGCTATTATGGATTTTGGAGCGATTCAATGTAAACCACAACAACCCAATTGTAATATCTGTTGTTTTGCACCACATTGCTTTGCTTTTAAAAATAAAAAAATAGTAGAATTGCCTGTAAAAAAAATTAAATTGCCTTTGCAAAAAAGATACTTTACTTATTTTATACTACATTTTAATAATAAAATACTCATTAAACAGCGAGACGATAAAGATATTTGGTCGGGCTTGCACGATTATTTTTTAATAGAAGATATTGAAAATCAAAATATAAACGAACTTGAAGCGCAAAATTTATTAAAAGCAAAAATTAAAAAAATCAAAATCAAAAACATACATCTTTTAAACGCTGTAAGTTCCCAAAAATTAAGCCACCAACACCTATATTTTAAAATATTTTTGGTTCATTTAAAAGACAATATTTTCCCATGTAATACCTATTTTTGGGAGGACATAAATACTATTAACAATTTAGCATTCCCTATAAAAATAAAACCATCTTTGTGGTTTAAATAACACCTATAACTAAGGGAATGTAAAATGTTTAACAACACACACAATAATTAATAACAAAAGCATTTTTTATTTTATTATTGATAAAATTATAAATTTAATAACAAATTCGTAAATAATTTTGTAAATTGCCGAAAAATTATAAATTAAAATTAAAAACTTTAAAATAACGAAAGAGACTCCTTTAAAACATACTTCATAAATCATTATGTTGCAACATGAATAAATACAATAAATATTTAATAAAATGAACAAAATATTATCAGGTATTTTTACTGTTTGTAAACGATTGTTTTGGCCGCCACATCTCTTTAGAGTTATTAAGCTTCAAAAAAATAGAAAAAATTACGATAGAGCCACAGATGATGCCCAATTGAAGTTATATCACAACATGCTACCAGGCGATTTTCTTCATTATGGATATTTTAATAACCCAGATATTAACCCATTGGATATGTCGTTTCAAATGATTTACCAAGCTCAAGACGATTATGCCAAAAAAATCACGGCTTTGATAAAAGATTATAAAAATCCTGTTTTTGATATTGGCTGTGGAATGGGAGGTTTGCTGAAGCACCTCAACACCTTACAATTACATGCTTTGGGCTTAACGCCAGACGATAATCAAATACAATATATTCGTGAAAAATACCCAAATCATGTGATACATTCTAAATTTGAAGAATTTCATTATGAAGAATATATAAATTATTTTGGAACTTTAATAACGTCAGAATCTTTACAATATCTTAATTTAGACCGCGCTTTACCAATTATCCAAAAAATACTTTTAAAAGATGGTGTTTGGATTGCTTGCGACTATTTCAAAATAAATAATCAAGGTGAAAAAAGCGGACACGCCTGGCAACTGTTTGAGTCTAAATTACATGAGTTTGGATTTAAAATAAGCTTCAAAGAAGATATCACAAATAATATTTTGCCTACAATTGGATATATTCATTATTTAGCAACAAAAATATTTATTCCTTTAAAAGATTTTGGAATCGGTAAATTAAAAGTAAAAGCACCAGGCTTGTATTATGCCGTAGAACCATTATTACCAAAATTAGATTCCAAAATTCAAAAGAATATTAATACCGTCGATCCTCAAATTTTCTCTGCCAACAAACGCTATATTTTAATGGTTATAGAAAGAAAATAATTGATAATTAGATACTTATAATTTATAATTTCAAACAACAATTAAAATCACTATTATAAAATTATCCGTATCATTACAAAAATTCCATTTTTAATAAATTAGAAGTTGTAATAAAAAAAATGTTATTTTTAAAAAAAAAATATGTAGTTTTGCAAAAAATAAAAATGCATCAAAGATATTTAAATTTTAAAAAAATTATTAAAAATTATTTTTTATATTTCGTCTTTATTTTATTTACTTTTTGCACTAATCAGCAAAACTCAATTGTGTTAAAAGGGGATTTTAAAAACGGCGGTTTATTTTTACCTAATGGTTTTGAAGCGTTGGTTGTGGCAGATAGTGTTGGTTTGGCAAGGCATTTAGCTGTTAATGCCAATAATGATATCTATGTAAAATTACGCATTACCACTGGTAAAAATGGCAGTGTGGCACTGCGTGATACAAATAACGATGGTAAAGCTGATATTATTCAACGTTTTGGAGAGTATCCCAACGATGGTAGTTTTGCCACTGAAATGAAAATTCATAAAGGCTACCTGTATTTTAGTACCGAACAAGTTGTGTATCGTCAAAAATTAAATCCTCATGAACTTATTCCAGATGCCGATATTGAAGTGTTAGTAATCGACCACCACCCCTTGCAATGGCATAATGCTAAAGCCTTAGCCTTTGATGGCAAAGGCAATATGTATGTAACATTTAGTGCCCCCACTAACGCTTGTGAAGATGGATTTTCAGTGCCAGAGAAAACAACCTCTTATGTTAAGGGATATAATCCTTGTCCACAATTAAATGGTCAAGCGGGCATCTGGAAATTTAAAGAAGACCAATTAGAACAATTTACCAGCGATGGCGAACAATATGCTTCTGGTGTAAGAAGCGTGGTGGGTATGACCTGGAACAATCAAACCAATAGTTTATACGCGGTCATTCATGCGCGTGATTATTTATATCAACACGCCCCTCAGTTTTATACGCCTTGGCAAAATGCGGTGGTGCCTGCCGAAGAGTTTGTAAAAATAGAAAAAGGCAGCAATTATGGCTGGCCCTATACCTATTACGATTATTTTAAACAAAAACGGATGTTGGCTCCAGAATATGGTGGCGATGGTGTTAAAGAAGCAACAGGTTACGCTGAACCCATCTTAGGTTTACCAGCCCATTTTGCACCTAATGATGTGCTTTTTTATACCGGCGATATGTTCCCGCAACGTTATCAAAATGGCGCTTTTATAGCATTTCATGGCTCTACTAATAGAAGTCCCTATCCTCAAGCTGGTTATTTTGTGGCATTTGTACCCTTTAAAGACGGCAAACCTTTTGGAACCTGGGAGGTTTTTGCTGATGGATTTGCAGGCATCGATACGATCATTGACATGCCAGATGCAGCGTATCGTCCTGTAGGCTTAGCCCAAGGTCCAGATGGTTCTTTGTATATTTGCGAATCTAAAAAAGGTAAAATTTGGCGTATTTTTTATAACAAACAAAAGTCAGACTTTACCGAATCTGATTTAGAAAATATGAACCAAAGAAAATTATTAAGCCATATCAAAACCCCTGATTCTATTTTAGATAATATAAATGCCTTTGGCAACATAAATGGCGAAACTATCTATAAAACAAATTGTAGCAATTGTCATCAAGACGATGGACGTGGCATTGAAGGTTTATACCCTTCACTTATAAAAAATGACTGGACATCTGGACAAACAAAAAAATTAATTTCAATTATTAAAAATGGTAGTTCAGCCCATCTTACTATTAATAAGCAAACTTATAGCGCTATCATGCCTTCATTTTATTTTTTAAGTATTCATGAAATAGCCGCTTTAGTAAATTTTATCCATGAAAAATATGGTGGTAATAAAGCCCGAGTTGAATCGAAAGATGTTGAAAATATACTAAAAAGAAAAAAAAAATAGTATGGGAAAATTAGTTTTTTGGGCTGTAGGTGTGGGGGGCTTTTTGGGTAGTGTTTGTAGATATTATCTGGCAACTTTCTTAAATAAAAGTTTTTTATCGGTATTTCCTTATGGTACTTTATTTGTCAATATAATGGGTTGTTTACTTCTTGGTATTTTTTACGGACTTATTGAAAAATTTTCATGGTTGACTGCAGAGTGGCAGCTCTTTTTAACAATTGGTTTTTGTGGTGGTTTTACAACATTTTCTACATTTGCTTACGAAAATTTAAACTTACTTAAAAAATCTGAATATTTACAATTTGCCATATATAGTTTAAGCAGTTTTGGTATTGGCGTTTTAGCGGTTTTAGGTGGATTATTTTTAATAAAAATTTGTTTTTAAGAATGAAAAAAAATCCTACTATCAATAAATAAGTGCAACAAAATTTTAAAAATCAGCGTAGTTTTGTTTATAAAACCCAACAAAATATTTATGTATATTGTACTTTCAAAAATCATGTTCACCCTAAAATCACTATAAATTATAGTTCAGACAATGGCAGTGGAGGTGATTTTTTACAAGGCGCCTCAAAAGGACACATTATAGCATTTTTGATATTTTAACAAAACCTTGACAATAATATATAAAATACAACAATAATTATTAAGTTTTAACAAATCTAATAAGAAAATTTAAATATTCATTATAATATTTTAATTTCTTAAACCCTACATTTGAAAATCAAAAAAACATAATTTTAAAATTTTAAAAAATCAAATGAGAAAAATTATTTTTGTAAATTTATTTTTACTAACCATTGTTGTTACAAGTTGCAACAAAAACATTTCAGGTGCTTTGAATGAAGACCTTCAAAATAATAACGTATCTACAACTCAATTTTCTGCAACAGCCAAAGCACCCAAAAATTACACCAGTTATTTTACTGGTAATACAACCGATATTGTTACGCAACCCACTGGCGGTGTTTGTTTAATGGGAGGCGGTACCGAAGATGATAATGCCATGCGCTGGTTTTTACAAAAAGCCAATGGTGGCGATATTTTGGTGTTAAGAACATCGGGTTCTAATGGTTATAATACGTATTTATATTCCGACTTAGGCGTAGCTGTAAATTCTGTAGAAACCATTGTTTGTAACGACATTACAGCCAGTACCGATCCTTATGTTTTAAATAAAATTCAACATGCCGAAGCGATTTGGTTTGCAGGCGGCGACCAATGGACTTATATTAATTTTTGGCGAAACACACTCGTAAGCCAAAGTATTCATGACGCCATGCAACAGCGCCATATTGTTGTTGGCGGTACAAGTGCCGGAATGGCTATCATGGGACAATATTATTATTCAGGACAAACCGGCTCTGTAACCTCAGCCGAAGCCCTCGCCAACCCATATAATTCTTTGGTAACAGTCGATTCCGCCGCCTTTATCTTTAATTCAAATCTCAGAAATTTAATCACAGATACTCATTTTGGTAACCGAGACCGACAAGGACGTTTGGTAACATTTTTAGCCAGGATTTATCAAGATTATGGACAAGCTGCTAAAGCCATCGCTTGCGACGAAACAACTTCTGTTTGTATCGACCCTAACGGCACAGCTACTATTTTTGGAACATCTCAAGCAAATTATGGAAACGTTTATTTTGTACAATACAATCCTGATATAAGTTTGCAAGCCCCACAAAATTGCACATCTGGACAACCTTTAACATGGAATATTCAAAATAAAACATTTAAAGTATATAAAATAAAAGCCAATAATACAGGATCGCAAACGTTTAATTTAAATACTTGGCAAAGTGGTAGCGGCGGAACTTATGTGTATTGGAACGCTCAAAATGGCGTGTTTAACGAAGTATTATAAATAATCATATTTTTTAATATTCTATTTATGAATATTACAATATGTAATTTATTATCTGCGTATCGCAATAAATCCAGACTTATAATTAACTATCCTATTTTGGTAAAAACACTTAATAATATATATATATTGCCCGTTAGGAAGTGGTGTATTATATTGACTCTCACCCCGCCATTGTGAAAATTTATGATAATTAAAAAAGGTTCTAACAGGTTCATTATAAGTATTATAAATAACAACTTCATTTAAAGGATAGTATTCAATATTTATTATTTTCCAAAAATCATTCTCACCATCATCATTAGGGGTAATCACTTTTGAAGGATAAATATCAATTTTAAAAACAGTATCAATATCAACACGCAATGAATCTTCGATACTACAACCATTGGCATCTATTCCAATTATTTTAAAAACAGTATCCCTTTCTAAAATTAATTTAACAGATTGGTTACTAAACGTTTCATTAGGATATGCTAACTGGCTTGGAAAAATGCGGTAAATATAAGAACCTCGCAATTGGATTTCTAAATAATTAAGTGGCGTTAAGGGATTAATTACTGATAATGTATCAATAAAAAGATGAGGTAATTGAGTATATCGAATTTTAATAATTCCACTTGTGTCCTTACAATCGTATTGATTTGTTACCAATAATCTAAAAAATAAAATACTGTCTAATTTTTTGGGCAAACTTAATGCGTAACTTGTGCTAAACAAAGAATCTAATAGAACACCACGTCCGTCATGTGTTATGCGTTGCCATTGATAACGATACACTTGTCCATACATAGAATATAGTATTGGAAAAATTTGATGCGCAAAAGAATCGCTACAAAAACTTGTATCTAAAGGTAGCGTTACACTTGGAATAGGATTGGTTATATGGAAGCCCGAAAAATTGCTGGTATCCTTAGCACCATTACAAGTAGCAATAACTTGGATAATACAATAATATTGTGACGTATCTGGAAAATCTTGCTTAGGCTGATAATATTGAGTACTATCTACTAATAAATTTGAAAAATTAGAATTGTTTTTATACCAATAATAGTTTACTTTGTTTTGCCAATTTTTACTAACCTCTACGCTTAAAGCATTAAAATATGCACCTTTACAAGCACCTTGTTTTAAAGTATCCGGTTGCTTCGTGATTTCTGGGAAGTCTATTATTATTTTAACTGGATTCAATAATGTATCAAAAGTACAACTTTCTGTGGAATCTTGCAAAATTGCAAAATAGTATGTGGTATCTGGTAAACTATTTACTGAATTTGTAGAAGGATAAAATATGGATAATAAATAATTAGGAATAATATTTGCTGAACTAAATTGTGGCGTAGTGCCATAAAACCATCGAAAAACAGGGTTCTTAAGATTAATATCAAACGAGGCTAATGATAAACCTTGCGACACGTCGTTTTTACAATATAAGGTATCATGAAATTGTATCGTTTTAATTTTGTAAGTGGGTTTATATTTTATAAGTGTAATTGGACCATAAATTTTAGAATTGACTTCAAATAAATACGCATTTTTTACCTTAGCAAAATAATAAAAAGTACCAAAATTTGTATCGGGTGGTATATAACTTATTATGGTGTCTATGCCTTTTATTTTAAATTGTAAATTTGCTACTAAAATTGCTTGTTGAGTGTCTAAAACTGTATTTTTAAACCATTGAATATTAATATATTTACTGGTATCCATTGGATTATTAGTCGGTTTAACTCTTAGAAATATTTTTGGAATAGTATCCAGACTATTAGCACAAATTTTAACATTAAAATTGGCAGACACTGTATCAATAACCGGTGTTTTATAACTAAAATAAAATGCTAGTTTTTGGTCAGTTAAAATATTGTAAAAACTATAGCCGTTTAGAGAATCTTTAACCATGAGCGTGTCGTTTACTATAAGACTATCAAAAACATAACCATTTGTAAAAGAATATGTTAGTCTCGTTGTATCATGTTTTTTTACTTCTAAATACGACTTGATATTTATAGCATTATTAATATTGGTAGTGGTAGTAATTAAAATTTTATACAAAGCATAACTACTATAGTCTCCAGCCGCAATATCAACGACATTTTTTATTTTTGGAACAGGATAAAGCGATTGATAGATTTGTGGTAATGGACTATAATTTCCCCCCCATTGGTAAATAGTACCATCATTTTTTAATGCCATAGAATGAAAATCACCACCGTCTATTTTAATGATATTGTCTAAATTTGCAGGAACAGCAGTAGCTTCAAATGTCGATTCACCCCAAGCTGCAACCGTATTGTATGGATATTTTATGGCTAAACTATGCTTCCAGCCACCATTTATCGTGGTTACAATTGGTAAGTTTATAGGCACATTAGTTTGCCCTTCATCGTTTTGACCCCAACTTGTAATTTTACCTTCAGAACTCAATGCCATCACATGTTCGCCACGCGGCGCCAATTGAACTATAAATCCTAATGTTTTTGGTATATCCCTTTGACCAAAATCTGTTTTTAAAACTAAAGGTGTATTAGGGGTATCTACAGCACCCCATATTTCAATACGACCACTTTCTTTTACACAACCAGAATAATAACCCCCAGCCACTATACTCACAGCACTATCCAAAATAGTATGCGGCACAGAAACTTGCTTATTAAAATCGTTGCCCCAACATATCACAGTGCCGTCGTATTTTAAAGCAATGCTATGAAACCAGCCACAACGCACATCTACAATACTATCAATACCCATTGGAATTGGACCTTCACCACTTAAATCACGACCTAAAAATTTCAACTGACCTCTAACATTCAAACCTACAACAAACTGTTCACCGCCCGCTAAATATACTGGACTATCAAAATAATTCTCAACCATATTTTCGTTAAAAAAATTCAATCCCCAGCCCAAAGCATTAATTTTTCCAGGATTAAAGGCATAGATTCTAACCAGTTTTGGGCGACTCAATACATTCTGATATGAAATTCCTTTAACTTGATACAAATCGGTTTTAAAACTACTTGGAATAACGAATCCATACTGCGTATCTACCAAATTTAATGGTTTTTTAAAAAGAAATGTATCGTAAACCAACGAGTCGGGAAACCGTTTAAATAATACAGCTTTTAACCCAGATGCCGTTAAGATTAACGTATCTTGTGTTGCAATAATAAATTTATTTAATTTCTTAAGAACGTTGTCATTGGAATTTGCCGAAAATACAAATCGTTTGTCAGAGCCATGAATACTTTGTCCCACAGCGTTCATGAAACTAAAATAGCATAAAACAACACACAAAAAAACAAATTTCAAATGAGTTTGTTTTTTCATAGTCTCAATTATAAATTTAAGTACTCAAAGTTACAATAAATATATTTAATAAAAAGATTATTTTAAACATGGTCTTTATAATTAAAAGCGTTGCAACATTAATTTTACTACCTCATCCATTCGAGTTGAGATAAGTTAGCTATTACTATTTAATGCATGTACAACAACCAATAAACTATAGCATCATGACATTATTTTTTATTAATGTTTCCCTTTAGATTTCCCTTTAGACGATTCTTTTGGTGGTTTTGGGGCGTCCTGAATTTTAATAACTTCTACCTCAAAATAAATATTGGTATATGGTGGGATTTTTCCAGCACCATTAGCACCATACGCTTTTAAAGAAGGAATATAAAACTTTGCTTTACCACCAAGACCAAGTTCTTTTATTGCAATGTCCCAGCCTGGAATTAAAGTTTGTACCCCCTGCTGATAGGTAAGCGGACTATCTAATTTTGGAATGATATTCGAGTCAAATATCGTATCATTACTCATAATCCTACCAGTATAATATACCGAAATCATTTTGCCAGAATCAACTTTCTTTGTAAGGTCGCCCGTTTTTTCTATTTGAATAAACACGCCGTCTTTTAACTCTTTAGCAGTGATTTTTTTGTTTTTTAAATAGGTTCTTATGTCTTCTGTTTCTTTTTTTAAAAGTTTATCATATTCATTTTGTCTATCAACACCAGCCGCAACTTGGTCAGTAAATTTTTTAATGATATTTACTTTAGCAATGATTCTATCATGTTTATCTAAAATTGGATTGTATTGTGCGTAACCAAGTTTAACAATGCTATCCATATCAATTATAAATTCTATATCATCACCAACACGGGCTTGAGGTAAAATTTCAAAAATACTAAATGGAACACTTCGGTTAGAATCGTATGGTAAATACATTGGTAAAAAGCCATTCGTAGTTGAGAACATGGAATCTTTGCGCTCACGGCGATATTCTATATTCATTTTTATAATGTCGTAATTGTTTATTTTTGGCATATTATTGCCGTTATGTTTAATCTTAAACAACATACCAGACGGCGTTTTTTCATAAGAATTACAAGACCACAAAAGGACTGCTAAGGCAATTGAGAAAATAGTTTTTTTTAACATAGTGTTTTATTTAAATTGATAATTATTTATATGTGTTTTAAAATTTTGGACAGTATTTTCAAGGGAGTCATGCGATTTTCCACCAGCAGCATTTTGATGCCCGCCACCATTAAAGTATGTTTTAGCAAACATATTAACATCGTGATGACTTCTACTTCTAAAACTCCAGCGCCGCTCTTCAAGCCTATCTGTTACCATCGCCGCAATTTCAACGGTTTTTACCTCAAAAAGTAAATTTATAATCCCTTCAGTATCACCGGTTTGAATATCAAATTTTTGAATATCTTCAGCAGTGGCCAATAATAATGCAACTTTGCCATTTTGTAGAAAATCTAATCTATTCTGTAAAATGAATCCTAAGAACTCCAATCTGTTCTGACGATAGTTGTCAAATAAATTAGTATGAATTTGCTGGTGATTAATGTTATGTTTAAGTAATTCAGCCACAACTACATGCGTTTCAGGTAAAGTGGATGAAAATTTAAATGAACCCGTATCGGTCATAATCCCTGCATAAAGGCAGGTTGCCATTTTTGTATTGAGTTTTGACACATCAAAATGCTCAATAAAATAATAGATGAGTTGACAAGTAGCTGGTATATGAGGTTCCGATATGATATATTCAAAAAAGGAACTTTGTGGGTTTTGATGATGATCTATTAAAATCATTTTTTGTTTGGGTACTAATTTTAACGCCGTACTCATCGAATGTACCCGGTCTAAAGCATTAAAATCTAAACAAAATACAAAATCAGCTTGGTTTAAAAACTCATCAGCTTGTTGTTTGTTTTTTTCGTAATTTATTACCTGGTCAATATAAGGCAACCAATTTAAATATGATGCCCAATTTGAGGGTGATATCACCTGTACTTTTATGCCTAAAGATTCAAAAAACAAAGCCAAGGCATTAGTAGAACCAAGGGCATCGGCATCGGGCTTTTGATGACACGTAATTACCAAACGACTGTCGAACCGTATGTTATTTTTTAAAATTTCTATGGTACTGATGATCTGTGGGTTCATTATAATTTTTATTTAATCATTTGTACCAATTACTAATCTAAATCCACGATCATTATCACCATGATTTGGTGTATAAATGCCTCTAAAATCCGTATCCCAAGATTGGTCGTTATCTAATTCCCAACTACCACCACGCATAACTTTTACATCGCCAAGGAAAGGACCTCTTGGGTTTATTTGAGGTTTTGTAGTATAATCGGCATACCAATCAAAACACATTTCCCACACATTACCACTCATATCATAAATGCCTAATTCATTGGGCTTTAACATACCAACATGATGCGTAGTATGGTTACTATTTTCATGATGCCAAGCAACTTCATTTAATACATTACTGCCAGCAAAAATAAAACCCTTAGATTTTTTACCACCTTCACCCGCATATTCCCACTCAGCCTCCGTTGGCAAACGATATTTCTTGTTTGTTAATCTGTTTAATTCAAGAATAAATGCAATGGCTTGGTCGAAAGTAACATTATCAACAGGTAAGCTATCGCCAATAAAATTTGAAGGGTTACTCAGCATAATATTTTTATAAAGAGCTTGTGTTACTTCGTATTTAGAAATATAAAAATCACTTAAAGTAACTTGATGCGAAGGTTGATTCCAGGTATAACAATCTTCCGGATTCGTAGAAACACAACCCATTGTATATTCCCCACCTTGAACAAAAATCATATCAGGCTCATTAATAATAATTTGAATAGAATGCTTATTTTCAAAATTAGAGGTTTTGGGAGGAATTAAAAATGAGGTTAAAGAAATACCAAGAATACATGATAAAATTAATTTCATAACAGGCGTATTGTATGTCATTTTAAAATTTTTACAAAGATACTAATTTTTTACATTTTAAATGTTAAAATTATTAAAGAAAATTATATTACAGTAAGTTCGTAAAATTCTTGATAATTAAGGTATTTCTGAGCAACCTTTTGAATATCTTCGGGCGTAATAGTCTTTACGGTATGAATGGAACGATAAAAATATTCAACTGGGATAGAATTTAAAATATAGGTTTGCCAGATTGTTGCGAGGTTAATAATGCCATCAAGTTCATTTAAAAAAGTACCAAAAATAAAATTTTTAACTAATTTAAGTTCATCGTCGCTTACAAGTTCTGTATGCAAAATGTCCATTTGACGTTTAATTTCATTTAAACAAGGCATAATATTGGGTTTGCTAACTTCAGTATTGATGATAAATGACGGATAATCAATATTAAATAAAATTTGACTATAAATACTATAGGTATAACCTTTGGTTTCTCGAATGGAACGAATGAGACGCGACCCAAAATAACCCCCAAATAAAATATTTAAAATACGCAGTTTAAAAAAGTCTTCATGAAACATATTTACAATTGGACGCCCAAGGCGTATAGAACCTTGAACAGCCTTAGGATTATGATAAATTGTTTCTTTGACTGTTGATAATTCCTTGAGAACCGGTTTGATATATTGAACATCTTGGTTTGTAAACGGTAGTTTTCCTATATGATTATCTAACAAATCTACAAGCTCAAGGTGCTCTAAACCCTTCCCTGAAATAAAAATATTACATTTCCCAAAACAATAAAATTGCTGATAACAATCCATAATATCAACTTGATTTACATTGTCAAAAAGTTCTGGCATAGCAAATCGACTGTAAGGATGATCGGTGCCATAAATATACTCTTTAATAATTTTATCAGCCTGTACATCCGAACGCTTCAGCTGCTCGATAATTTGGTGTTTTTGAATAGTCGTAAACGTTTTAATTTCGTCTTCTGGAAATACACAATCAGACAGAATATCTGTAAGTAATGGCAAGGCTTTCGCAAAATTTTTACTTAAACACTGAATATGAATAGTAGCTGTTTTTTTGCCACAGGTTAAATTAATAAAAATGCCTTCTTGTTCAAATTGCTCGTGTATTTGCTTTGAAGACCATTGGTTGGTGCCGCTTAACAAAAGTGTATTGGTAGTTTTAGGAATATTAATATTTGAAAAATTAAATGTACCTGCATCAAAAACAAATTTAGCATCTAAAATTTCTTGAGAACCGCCTTCAATAATATAAAGATTGCAGTTGTTTTGTAATTTAAAATGAATATAAGGTTTTAAATCGAAATTAAATTTCGTTAAATCTGTATATTGTGGTGCCTCACTACGGTTCACTTGTGCATTAAACTGGTTCAGCATAATAAAATAAAGTATTTAATTTTTCGTTGACAAATGTTTTGTTACAAAATTGATACACATCTTCAGACGTTATTTTTTGATAATTTTCAAATTCTGAATTTAAAAGATTCGCATCTCCAAGCATCTCAA